>DASSZC010000520.1:0-9918 GCA_035702925.1 Gemmatimonadaceae bacterium
CGCCCTTTCAACGGTTCAGAGTTGTTGAAAAACCATCACGGGCTGAATCCGAACGAGATCTGCGCCCCGCCGTTCGGGCCGGGTGACACCGATGCGCCGAGCATGAAGCGATCGAGCTTCGTGCGCGGGCGCGAGTGCGCATAGCGCACCGTCTTGATGCCGAGCATCGCACCGAGAAAGGAACCGGCCGCGATGTCGCTCGCCCAATGCTTGTTGAGGTAGAGCCGCGTGAAGCCGGGCACCGAGGCCGCGCCGTAGAGCAGCGGGCCGGCCCACCGCACCGAACGCGGGCTGCGCAGCCGGATCTCCTCGACAGCCGCCGCCGATGCGGCGAACGCTGTGGCCGCATGGAGCGAGGGGAAGGAGCGGTACTCGAAGTTGGTGTATCCGCGACCGAAGCGGTGCGTCGTCGGGCCGTCCACCGCGCTGCTCGGGCGCGCGCGGCCGAGCGCGCCGCGGATCACCTGACCGATCGCGGTCGTCAGCACGAGCGACTCGGTCACGTGCAGCCCGATGTCGGCGGTGGTCTCCGAGTGCGCGAGGCGCCCGATCCCGTAGGTGGCAAGCGCGCCGAAGGTGAACGGGGTCTCGTTGATCAGCGTGAGGTCCTTGGCGAGCGCGTGCCGCCCCGGGCTCCCCTGCACCGAGGGCTCCTGGCTCCAGCGGGCGATGCGCTCGTCGAACTGGAAGACGATCGCGGTGCCGGCGATGGCGATGCCGGTCGCGACCGCGTCCCGCCTGGTGAAGAAGGTCTTGTCGGCGTGCTGCGCGCGGACGGCGACCGGCGATCCGGCGAGCGCGGCGACGAGGATCAGCCACGGCAAACGGTGCGTCGACGAAGGAACGGGGTTCAACTGGGCTTCTCCTGGAGAGGTCTGCGGGGTTACGGCTCATCGAGCTTACGCAAGGGTCGTCCCACCCCGATCGCGACGCCGGTCACCCCGCGGGGGCGCTGATGCGAGGGCGTTACAGTGGCTCGCTCCCGATTGGGGCCCGGGCAAGCTAGCTTTCCCGACGCCGAAGCGGGACGCGACGCAGCGACCGGCCTTCGGCCCTCATTCCTCGCCTCCGCCCCCCCAAGCGTCATGACTTCAGCAAGATTCCGCACCCTTCTTTCCGCGGGCTTCGTCGCCGCATTGAGCGCCGTTGCCGGCAGCGCCCGCGCGCAGCAGGCAACAACGACGGCGACGGTGCGCGGCATCGTTACCGGCGCGCAGGGCGCCCTCGCCTCGGCCAGCGTCATCGCGATCAACAGCGAGACCGGCGTTCGCCGGAGCGCCTATAGCGACGAGGCGGGGCGCTTCCAGATTCCCTTCCTGGCTCCGGGCACCTACACCCTGCGCGCCCAGCGAGTCGGCTATCGCCCCGTCGAGCGTCCCGGTGTCGTCGTCTCGATCGGCGAGGTCGTTCGCGCCGACTTCAACCTCGAAGCGACTCCCGTGCAGCTCGAGACGCAGCGCGTCGTCGCCGAGCGCGCGCCGTTGATCGAACGCCAGAAGACCGGCGCCAGCACGCGCATCAGCGAGGCGCAGCTGCGCGACCTGCCGACCAATGGCCGCAACTTCAAGGACCTCGTCGTCCTTGCCCCCGGCACCAGCGACATCGGGCGCACCGGCGCCGGTGGCGGGCAGTCGATCGGCGGCGGGCGTACCGCGTCGACGAACGTCCTCATGGACGGCGTCAACAACAACCAGTCGTTCTTCGGTGGTGACGCGCGCGGTGGCGATCGCGCCCCCTTCTCCTTCTCGATCGAGGCGGTGAAGGAGATCCAGGTGATCAACGCCGGCTACGACGTCGAGCGTGGAAACTTCACCGGGGGAACGGTGAACGCCGTGACGAAGAGCGGCACGAACGAGTTCAGCGGCGCGGTGTTCGGCTTCGCGCGGCGCGCGGACCTCGCCGGCGTCCAGCTCACCTCGAAGGATTTCCTCGGCCGCGCGCCGACCGATTTCGCCAAGAGCCAGTACGGCTTCTCGCTCGGCGGCCCGATCGTGCGCGACAAGGCGCACTTCTTCGTCAGCGTCGATCGCCAGACCGCGGCGGAGCCGAAGTCGATCTTCGACGTGTCGACCGACGTCGCCTCGCAGCGCGCGGGGAAGATCAGCCTCGCCCTGCGCGACTCGCTGATCCGCACGGCGAAGAACGTGTACGGCTGGGACCTCAGCCGCGAAGTCGGCCAGCTGACGGCGAACGTCGACGAGACGAGCGTCTTCGGCCGTGTCGACTGGCAGATCAACAACACCCACACGCTGACGCTGCGCCACAATTTCCTCGACTTCACGCAGCGCAACGACCGCCTCGCGAACTCGGCGACCTCCACCGACCTCGTCTCGAACGCCGGCCCGTACAAGACGAGCGCCAACAGCTTCGTCGCATCGCTGCAGTCGGCGTTCGGCACGATGACCAACGAGTTCCGCGGGCAGTATGCGACGGAGATCAAGCCGCGTCCTTCGAACCCGTCCCCGGGCTTCGGGACGACGACGCCGCAGGTGGTGATCCGGAACATCGTCACGAAGTTCTCGCCGACGGACAGCGTCCGCACCGACGTCGTCTTCGGGACCGACCCGATCCTCGCCGCGAACTACCTCTCCGAGCGCACCCTCGAGCTCATCGACAACGTGCGCTGGACGCATGGGGACCACACGGTGAAGCTCGGCGCGACGACGATGCGCGAGCACGTCTACAACTACTTCTTCAACAATTCGCTGGGAACCTTCACCTTCGACGCACTCGACGCGTTCGCCCGCGGAACGCCGGCGTCGTTCAGCCGCGCGCTTCCCGGCGCCAACGGCTCGCTGCCGATCGCCGAGTTCGACGTCTGGGAAAACGCCGTCTACGCGCAGGACGAGTGGCAGGTGTCGCCGCGGCTGTTCTTCAGCTACGGGCTGCGCTACGACCTGGCCGCGTACCCGACGAAGCCGGCCGCCAACCCGGCGGTGACGGCCGCGTTCCCCGGCGTCGACGTCCGCCGCCGCCCGACCGACAACAACAACATCTCGCCGCGGGTCGGCTTCACCTTCGACCCCGCTGGCGACGGGATGCAGGTCATTCGCGGCGGAACCGGGATGTTCTACGGGCGCTCGCCGTACGTGCTCGCCTCGAACGTGCTGGCGAACACGGGGCTCAACCAGCGTGTCCTGACCTGCAACGGTGCTAACGTTCCGGCGCCGAACTTCCAGGGGTACGCGCAGGACCCGAGCACGATCCCGACGCAGTGCACCGGAGGGACCTTCGGCATCGCCGAGGTGAACGCCTTCGACAAGAACTTCCGCCAGTCGTCGGCGTGGAAGTCGAACCTCGGTTATGACCGGCTCCTCGCGCCCGATTGGCGCGTCGGCGTCGAAGCGGTCTACTCCCTCCTCCGCGACCAGTACGTCGCCCAGGACATCAACCTCAACACCACTCCCCGGTTCACGATCGAGGGTGGCATCCCGGTCTACGCGCCGGCGACGGCGATCACCACCACCAGCGGCCGCTTCAACGCGACAGGCTCGCGGGTGAACCCGGCGTTCAACCAGGTCGCGCTGCAGGGCTCGGGGGGATCGGGCAAGTCGTTCCAGGGAATCGCGACGCTGACCGGTCGCGCGTACGGGGCCAACCTCTACGCCGCGTACACCTACGACCACACCCGCGACAACGGGTCGACGTCGTGCTGCATCGCGGTGTTCGACATGTTCAACTCGACGCGCACCTTCGGCAACCCGAACGACTTCTCCAAGCAGTGGGGACCGGCGAGCTACAGCCGCACCCACACGCTGGTGATCTCGCCGTCGTACCAGGCGCCATACGGCATCGTCGTCAGCGGGATCTATCGCGGGTACACGGGGCTGCCGTACACCCCGATCTACGGGGCCGACATCAACGGCGACAAGGCGACGAACGATCGGCTCTACGTGCCGACGGCCACCGAGGCGTCGACCTACTCGTTCGCTGCCGGATCCGACGCCGCAACGCTCAACCGGATGATCGACGGCAGCGAATGCCTCAAGTCGCACCGCGGCACGGTCATCGACCGCAACAGCTGCCGGAATCCGTGGACGAACGTGCTCGACGCACGGCTGTCGAAGAAGTTCACGACGTACCGGAAGCAGGGGATCGAGGTCGTCGCCGACTTCTTCAACGTGCTCAATGGCCTGAACAACGACTGGGGGAAGCGGAATGAAGTGTCGTTCGGCAACCAGGCGCTGCTGACGCCGACCGCGTTCAGCACGACCAGCGGTGCGCCGAAGTTCACCTACCGCGTGAACACCGGATTCGGGCGGGCGACGCCGGAGAGCTTCCTCACGACGCAGTTCCAGATGCAGCTCGGTCTCCGCTACTCGTTCTGATCGGGAGGCCGTTCAATAGCAGTCAGCCCCGTCCGCGCATCGCGGACGGGGCTGACTGCGTTTGAGCGGCAGCGTCGCCGCTACTGCACGGTGATCGTTCCCCGCATCCCCGAGGTGGCTGTGCCGTGAATCGAGCAGTGGTAGCTGTAGCTTCCCGCGGTCGCGAACTTCGACGCGAAGATTCCGCTGCTCTGCACTCCTGACCCGGCGCGCACGCCGTCGTCGAAGACGACGCTGTGATCGGTGCACATCTGCCCGCCGTAGCCGTCGCCGGTGCAGCTGTTCCACGTCCAGGTCACCGTCGTCCCGGGCGCGACCGTCGTCGCGGACGGGGCGAACTGGTTGTTCTGCACCGTGATGTCGGCGCTCGCCGAGCCGCCGGTGCCTCCCCCGTTTCCTCCCGTTCCCCCACTCGGCGGCGGCGAAGCCGGACCACCGCCCCCCCCGCCGCCACAACCGAGCACCAGCAGCACGGACGCGGCCGCCGCCGTGGCGGGGCGCGCAAACCGTTGAACCAGTCCCCTGAGCATGTTCGAATCTCCCGCGCCGATGCGGCGCACCTGTTGTCTGCACAGGACCGAGCCGCCTCTTCCCGGCTCACGGGGTCACGATGCGAAGCGGCCCTCCGGGGTGCAAACATTCGCGGGCGAACGACGGGAGCAGCGGGGTGAACCGCTGGATTCGCCCAGCTGCCGGTGAAGCCACGGGTGCCTAACGGTACGAAGGGTAACCTGCATCACCTTCGCGCTCGTCCTGGTCAGCGGTGCCGGTGCGACGACCAATGAATCGCGACGATCCGCCATCCCTTCTCCGAGCGCGCGAGCACGATCAGCTCCGCGCCATCGCCATCCACGGCGCGACCCTTGAACTCCCCGGTGGCCCGGCTGGTCGAGACCACCCACGCCGTCCCGTCGCGCTCCTCGGCGCGCCGCAGCTGCCTCACGCTGCGAACCGCGCGGGCGAACTCGATGTCGGCGGGCAGGTGGTGGGCAAGATACTCGGCCCGAGTCTCGAGATCACCGCTCTCGAGGATGACCGCGCCGGTGTCGAGCAGCGCGGCAGCGGCGCTGCTGTCCCCCGCCGCGAGCGCCGCATGAAACTGTTCGACCACTTGCGCGGGCGACACGAGCGCCGGTGATGCCGCGCGCACGGGTGCCTGCGCCCGGGCGGGCTGCGCGAGGGCAATGGCGAGCGCACATGCTGTCAGCGTCCGGGCGATGAGAAGGCGTGGCTCCATTGGCGTTATCCCCGAGTTGGTGTGATGTCGATCAACGGTGCCCCGCGTGCCCCTCATGCGCGCCGGTGTTCTTCGGCGCTGTCATCCGCTTCTCGTGCCCCTCGGACATGCGCTGCGGACGGAATCGAACATAGATCGCGAAGCCGCCCGGCGCACGCGACCCGTACACCGGGTCCAGTGCCGCGGGAATGAGGTCGACTGACGCGCGCGCGCCGATCCCGGTGCGCACGGTTCCGGCGCGGTCGAACTCGTACACATATCCGGCAACGATGGACGTGAGGCCGAACTCTCCAGTGGGTGCGGTAGGTCCGAGCACGAGATCCTCAGCGCCTTTCCGGACGTGTTCGGCGCGGCCGAAGATGCTGTGAGCACCGCCAAACTCGAGATTCGACTCGAGAAGGTAGCTGGGCTCGAGGTGACCTCCCTCGGAGTGCCGGTTCGCGCCGAAGACGAGGCTCGTCGCGAGCTCGCCGTGCTCCCCGAAGGTGCGGCCGTTCATGACCGATCCGCTGATGCGATGGACCGCGTCATCGGGGGCGCTCGATTCCGGGCTCCGCAGATAGGCATAGCCCGCCGACGCGCTCCAGTGCGGTGATGGGTTCCAGGCCAGCCGCCCGGCATACGAGTCGAGGCTCCGCCCGCGGTAGTCGAAGTTCGTCCGGTTCTCGTCCGGCTCGCGGCCGTTGAAAATCGATCCCTCCAGCCGCAGGGAGTGCGTGAAGATCCCCGCGGTCAGTACGCCGAAGCTGATGTGCGTGGCGTCCTGCCAGTGGTGCGAGATCGGCGCCATCGGATCGTTCATCGCCGAGGGGCGATGCGGATAGGCCACCGGACCGATCGCCGGCTCGCCGACCGGGGCAACGTACAGCGAAAGGCCGACATGATTCGTGACGGCGTGCTCGTAGAGACCGGCAACCTCCATGAACAGGTCGTGCGGGTGCTGCCGGTCGTGAAGAGGCTCTCCACGGTACGTCTCTCCGGTCTGCAGGAGCAGCGGATACCCCTGGCCACCGACGGTCCAGGGCTCGGCGCTCACCATCCCGCGCAACTGCAGCCGGCCGCCGCCGGCGTTGCGTGTCGCCATCAGCATTCCCCAGTTCACGCTGGAGAACTGCTCGTCCCCGCGCCGGCTCCCCTGCTTGTCGTACATGGCGAAGGCGACGCCGTGGAGCATGAGCTCCCATGGGCCGCGCATCACGTGATCCGCGTGCATCGGAGAATCGTCAGGCAGCCAGCTCGTGCCGGAGCCGGTACGCTCCATGGGGATACCTAACGGTCCGTCGATCATCTGCATCAGTGCCATGCCGGGCATCGCCGGGGGCGTGGTGTCGTGATCCATCCCAGGCATCGCGTGCATGTCGTGCTTCGTGCTGTCCTGTTGTGCACGGAGGGGGCTCGCACCCAGCAGGGAGGCAACCGCGAGCGCGATCATGAGGGGGCGGCGGTCGCGGGCGATCCACACCGGGCGCGCTGGCAACGCGTTAGGCAGCATGTGTTCGGTCATCGTACAGGTCGAGGGAGCGCTGTTCAGGCGAGGGATGCGCACCCTTGGCCGGGCGGGCCGCGTGCCCCCGAAAGCCGATGACCGGGTGCTCGGGTCAGGCGTTCGGCGGCGGCTCCCGCGATCGGCGATCGCCGGGCAGGTCGTGGGCCTCTCACGGGCGCTTCCTCTCTCGCCGAAGGGTAGTCGCGGTCGCGGGCCGATTGCAGCCCGGGCGGATCTCTACCGGGGGCGGGCGGAAGGCGTTACAGTGCAGCAGCGCAGCGGGCTCGCACGGCGGGCGCCGGCGCGCGGCAGTCCCGGGAGGGCTGGCAGAATGGCTAATGCAGCGGTCTTGAAAACCGCCGTCGCGCGAGCGACTTACAGGTTCGAGTCCTGTGCCCTCCGTTCCACCGCAGCGATGCAGCGAGCGACTCCGCTCACGGTTGACCCGCCCGGCAGCGCGCGGTAGTTTCAGGGTCCGAGGCGCGCGCCGCTCCTGTCGCGCGCCTCTGTCATGGAGAGATGGCCGAGTGGCTGAAGGCACCGGTTTGCTAAACCGGCATACGGGTTTACGCCTGTATCGAGGGTTCGAATCCCTCTCTCTCCGTTTTCTGGCGGTCGATGCATTCGTGATCCGGCGTGACGCTGCCGCCGCCTCGGCCGTTCCCGCGGTTCCCGCCGTTCACTCGTCTCTCGTCGCCGTGTCATAGCCCGCGCGGCGAGACAATCCCACCGCATGCCCGCCTCCGGAACTCCGCGCGTTCGCTTCGCACCCTCGCCGACCGGTTACCTGCACGTCGGCGGCGCGCGGACGGCGCTCTTCAACTGGTTGTACGTCAAGAAGCATGGCGGCCAGTTTCTCCTGCGCATCGAGGACACGGACAAGGCGCGCAGCACCGACGAGAGCACCCGCGCGATCTTCGAGGGGCTCGAGTGGCTCGGACTCGGCTGGGACGAGCCGCCCGTCTACCAGGGCGCGAACCTCGAGCGCCATCGCGCCGACGCCGAGCGGATGCTCGCCAACGGCACGGTCTACCGCTGCTTTTGCACCCAGGCCGAGCTCGAGGGGCGACGGAAGGAAGCCGAGGCGCAGAAGGAGAGCTTCAAGTACGACCGCCGCTGCGACCGCCTGTCGAAGGAGGAGGTCGAGGCGAAGGTCGCCGCCGGCATGCCGTTCGTCCTTCGCTTCCGCGTTCCCGAGGGAACGACGGAGTGGGACGACCTCGTGCACGAGCGGATCGCCTTCCCGAACAAGGACATCGAGGATTTCGTCATCCTCCGCTCCGACCGGACGCCGATCTACAACATGGCGGTGGTGTCGGACGACATCGCGATGCGGATCACCCTCGTCATGCGCGGCGATGACCACATCTCGAACACCCCGAAGCAGATCCTCCTCTACCGCGCGTTAGGCGCGGAACTGCCGGTGTTCGCCCACCTGCCGATGATCCACGGCCTCGACGGGAAGAAGCTGAGCAAGCGCCACGGCGCGACCGCGGTCGCCGACTACCAGCACCAGGGGATCCTCCCCGGCGCGATGCTCAACTTCCTCGCGCTCCTCGGCTGGTCGCCCGGCGGTGATCGCGAGGTGATGACGATGGCCGAGATGATCGAGCTCTTCTCCGTCGACGGGCTGCAGAAGAAGGCGGCGGTGTTCGACACGAAGAAGCTCGAGTGGATGAACGGCCAGCACCTGAGCCGCACCCCGGCGGCGGAGCTCGTGCCGCTGGTGACGCCGCTGCTCGCTCGCGAAGGGCTCGTCACGCAGGCCGACATCGATCGCAAGCGCGACTGGTACCTGGCGTTGATCGACCTGCTCAAGGTGCGCGCGCGCACGACCGACGAGATCGTGCACCAGGCGCGTCCGTACTTCACCGACGAGATCAGCTACGATCCCGACGCGGTCGCCAAGCAGTGGAAGGACGCGGCCGCGACGCGCGACATCCTCGCCGCGACGCGCGAGCGTCTCGCGCGCACGACGTGGGAGCCGGCAGCGATGGAAGAGGCGTTGCGCGCGCTCGCCGAGGAGCGCGGCACGACCGGTGGAAAGATCTTCCAGCCGCTTCGCGTGGCGCTCACCGGACTCACGGTCAGCCCCGGCATCTTCGACGTGCTGATGATGCTCGGGCCCGATCGTGCGCTGCGACGGATCGAGAGCGCGGAGCGGTGGCTCGACCTCAACCGCAACGCGGCGTAAGATCGGTCATTGACGAGTCGCCGAGCGCGACCGTACATTGACGTTGTTAGCAATACAGGTACTTTCGCCGGGTCGCCGATGATGGTGCCCGGCGAACCTTTAGGCGGAGGTCTCCCATGTCGGAGCCGCTTTCCCCGCTGGAGCAGAAAGTCTATCACTACCTGATCGACTTTCTTGCCGAGAACACCTACCAGCCGAGCATCCGGGACATTGCCCGGAAGTTCCGGATCAAGTCGACGAAGACCGTTTCGGACTTGCTCCACGCGCTCGCGGTAAAGGGCTACATCCAGCGCGACCGCGCGCGCTCGCGCGGCGTGAAGCTCCTGGGAATTGGCGGCCTCGCCGGCATTCAGCCCGTCCCGTATTACGGGAAGATCCACGCCGGCGAGCCGGCGCTGCTCCCCGAGAACCGGATCCGCTTCATCACGATGGACCGTCGCTTCGTCCCATCCGAGGATTCCTTCTTCCTCAAGGTGATGGGCGACAGCATGAACGGCCGCGGGATTCTCGACGGCGACTACGTCCTCATCTCGCAGTCGCGCCGCGCCCAGGACGGCGACATCGTCGCCGCGCGGTTAGGCGACGAAGCGACGGTGAAGACCCTCACTCACCGCGGCGCGACGATCGTCCTCGAGCCGGCCAACCCCGCCGACCGCGCGATCAGCGTCGGCCC
>DASSZC010000224.1:0-2342 GCA_035702925.1 Gemmatimonadaceae bacterium
CGGCCACCCGGCGCGACTTCATACGACGAGCGGCGCTGACGGCGATCGCGGCTCCGGCCGCGGCATCGATCCTCAGCGCCTGCGATGACGACAGCAAGGCCGGTGCACAGCAGGTGACGACGACCCCCGCGTCGCCGAAGAGCCAGACGCCGATGGAGCATGGTGGCACCCTGCCGACCCCCGCGTCGGGAGCGGTGGCCGCGACGGCCGCCGACGCAATGGACGCCATGCACGAGAAGGGGATCAAGGCCTTCCCGGCGAAGACCGCGGGGAAGGGAAACCAGCTCTTCGCGCCGAAGATCGAGAAGGGTGTCAAGGTCTTCGAGCTGACGGCGCGGAAGATCCAGTGGGAGACGGAGCCGAACAAGTCGGTCGAGGCGTGGTGCTACAACGGCCAGGTGCCGGGCCCGCAGATCCGCGTCCGCGAGGGCGACCGGGTCCGCGTGGTGCTGAAGAACGAGCTTCCCGAGTCGACGGCGATCCACTTCCACGGCGTCGAGCTGCCTAACGACCAGGACGGGGTGCCGTTCATCACCCAGCCCCCGGTCAAGCCGGGGCAGACGTACACCTACGAGTTCACCGCCCCCAATCCGGGGTCGCACATGTACCACTCGCACCACAACTCGGCGAAGCAGGTCGGGCTCGGGCTCCTCGGCGCCTTCATCATCGAGCCGAAGCAGAAGCGGGCGATCGAGAAGGTCGATGTCGACTACGTCATGATCCTCAACGACGGGATGCACGGATATACCTTCAACGGGAAGGGATTCCCGGCCACCGAGCCGATCGTCGCGAAGCTCGGGCAGAAGGTCCGCATCCGCTTCATGAACGAGGGGATGATGATCCACCCGATGCACCTGCACGGGATGCACATGACGGTGATCGACAAGGACGGCTGGCCGCAGCCCGCGCCGTGGAAGTGCGACACCCTGAACATCGCGCCGGGCGAGCGGTGGGACGTGATCGTGAACTGCAACAACCCGGGGACCTGGGCTTTCCACTGTCACATCCTGCCGCATGCTGAGTCCGAGCATGGGATGTTCGGGATGGTGACCGCACTCATCGTGAACAAATGAGCGAAGATCAGATTCGCGTCGTGCTCGCCGACGATCACGCGATCGTCCGCGCGGGCCTCAAGGCAATCCTCGGGGCGGCGCGCGACATCGCCGTCGTCGGGGAAGCGTCGAACGGGCGGGACGCAGTCGCACTCGCCGCGC
Organism: Gemmatimonadaceae bacterium; assembly: GCA_035702925.1. GTDB lineage: Bacteria > Gemmatimonadota > Gemmatimonadetes > Gemmatimonadales > Gemmatimonadaceae > JABFXC01. Next base: position 1,215 of record DASSZC010000224.1, read on the forward strand.
GCTTCCGTCCGCACGTCGTCGTGATGGACCTGACGATGGGCGAGATGGACGGCATCGCCGCGACGCGACTGATCGTCGGCACCGAGAACGCCCCGCGGGTACTCGTCCTCACGATGCATCCCGAGGACGAGTACCTGGTTCCCCTGCTCGAAGCGGGAGCGTCGGGCTACCTGGTCAAGAGCGCCGCCGACCGCGATCTCGTCGACGCGGTCCGCGCGGTGGCGCGCGGCGAGCTGTACGTCCGCCCCTCGGCCGCGCGCGTCCTCGCTCGCGAGCTGAAGAAGAAGGAAGAAGCGGCGAGCGACCGCTCACGCTACGAGAAGCTCACGGAGCGCGAGCGCGACGTCCTGCGCATGACCGCCGAGGGCTACAGCGCCCCGGAGATCGGCGAGAAGCTGCACATCAGCCCGAAGACGGTCGACACCTACAAGCAGCGCGTCAACGAGAAGCTCGGCCTGGCCCACCGCCCCGACTACGTCCAGTTCGCCCTCCGCATCGGCATCCTCGCGGCCGAGAAGACGGCGGGGTCGCAGTAACTGCAGCCGTTAGCCGTTAGCCATCACTGTCAGCAGACGCAGCAACCGCAATCGCTGACAGCTAACGGCTAATAGCTAACGGCTCACGTTAGGCGCCAACCCGCGCTCGGGCGCTGCGGTGGGCAGGTCCAGCTGGAACGTCGTCCCTTCGCCCGGCCTGTTCTCGATCGTGATGTCCCCGCCCATCATCCGGGCGAGCTGGCGGGCGAGGGCGACGGCGAGGCCGGTGCCGCGGCTGGTGGCGACGCCTAACGTCGGCTCCCACGGCTCGAAGATGCGCTCGCGGTTCTCCGGCGCGATCCCCGGGCCGGCGTCGCGGACCGAGACGCGGATCCCCTGCGGGCCGCGCGACGCGGCGGAGACCTCGACCGCGCGGCCGGGCGGGGTGAACTTGATCGCGTTGGCGACGAGGTTGACGACGACCTGGCGCAGCCGCCCGCCATCGAGCTCGGCGTGCAGGTCACCCTGCGCGGGAAGAAGGACGAGCGCGACCTCCGCCGACTCGGCGCGGGAGCTGGTGGACGCGCGCTACGGAGCGTTAGGCGTGATCAACGCCGAAGGGACGGGGCTCGAGGACTTCATTACCTCCGGG
>DASSZC010000295.1:0-5114 GCA_035702925.1 Gemmatimonadaceae bacterium
CGCGTCGGCAACCAGCTCGAATGGCACTGGGTGCTCGACCAGCCCAACTCGACGTACCTGATGACCGCGGCGACCGGCGACTACGTCGTCCTCCAGGACAAGTGGCGCAACGTCCCTGTCGGCTACTGGACGTATCCCGACTCGGTCGAGGCCACCTGGCGTGGGATGGGGAAGACGCCGCGCATGATCGAGCTCTTCTCGAACAAGACCGGCGTCGATTATCCGTTCGCCAAGTACGACCAGGTCAACGCGCCGGATTACATCTTCGGCGGGATGGAGAACGTCACGGCGACGACGCAGTCCGACGACGACATCCTCCACCCGGCGTGGGCCGAGCCGCAGGCGAACGCCGAAGGACTCGTCTCGCACGAGCTGGGACACCAGTGGTACGGGGACTACCTCACCACCCGCGACTGGTCGCACGTCTGGCTCAACGAAGGGTTCGCGACCTTCATGGAAGAAACATGGACCGAGTTCGGGATGGGCGCCGACGAGGGAGCGATGGACCGGCTCGGCGCCCACCAGCAGACGATCGCCGCCGATCGCCGCGCGCGTCGTCCGCTCGTCTACGACCGGTGGGTCACCGATCCGCTCGAGGTCTTCTTCAGTGGCCACATCTATCCGAAGGGCGCCACCGTCCTGCAGATGATTCGCCACCAGCTGGGTGATTCGCTGTTCTGGCGCGGGATGAACCGCTACACCGTGCAGCACGCGAAGGGGAATGTCGTCAGCGAGGACCTGCGCGCGGCGTTCGAGCAGGTGAGCGGGCGTGACTTCAAGCCCTTCTTCGACAAGTGGGTCTACGGCGCCGGCTTTCCCGTCTTCCAGGTGAGCTACAGCTACGACTCGGCGGCGCGGCGCCTGACGATCGATGCGCGCGAGGTGCAGCAGCGCGACTCGCTCACCGGATACTTCGACCCCGACGTCGACATCGAGATCCTCGCCGACGGCGCTCCGGTTCAGGGCGTCGTACAGGTGCGCAACGGGGTCGGGCACGCGTCATTCCCCGTCGCCTCTGCGCCACGCTCGATTCGCTGGGACAAGGGCAACTGGCTCCTCGACCTCACCGACTTCCCGCGGCCGACGGTGATGCTCGCGTGGCAGCTCGCGCACGACGACGATGTCGTCGGCCGCGTCGAGGCCGTCGATCTCCTCGCCACGCGGGGCGGCGAGCAGGTCGCCCGCCGCGCCCTCATCGCCGCCACCCACGATTCCGCCCATGCCGTGCGCGCGCGCGCCGTCGGCGCCTTGCGGTCGCAGGCGGGCGCGCCGATGGTCGCCGACGCGATCATCGCCGCCTCGCGCGACAGCGATGCCCGGGTGCGTCAGGCAGCGCTCAGGGCCCTCGTCGACGTCCACAGCTCCGCGTCCGCTGCGCGTGCCCGGGAGGCGGCGACGGGCGACCCCTCGCTCATCAATCGCGGAAGTGCCCTCCTCACGCTCGCGGCTCTCGACGGCAACGCCGCGCTCGACGTGATCAGGTCGGCGCTCGCTTCCGACAGCTGGCTCGATCTCTCCCGCACCCAGGCGGTCACCGCGCTCGGCAGGATCGATTCGCCGACCTCGCTCCCGACGCTGATGCGCTATATCGGCGCTGGCACGGCGCGAAATACACGCGTCGCCGCGATCGGCGCCCTCACCGCCCGCGCGGCGGGGCACGGAGCGGAAGTCGCCGCCGCGATCGAGCCACTCCTCAACGTCGACGACGACCTCTTCGTCCGCATCGCCGCCGCGGGCGCGCTTGGCGAGCTGAAGCAGCAGTCGAGCATCGCCGCGCTCGAGGCGCGGCGGAAGGTCGAGGCCGAGGGCCGGGTCATCAACGCGATCGACGCCGCGCTCGCAGCCATCCGGAAGTAGCCCTCGCCAGCGCAGTCCCCGGGTGCGTAACGCCGTGCTAGATTCATGTGAACAGATGACCAGCCCAATGAAGATTTCGATCGAGTTCTGTACCGTCTGAAACTACGAACCCCGGGCGACCAGTCTGGCCGCCGAGATTCGCAGGGAGCTGCCTGAGGCCGAAGTGACGATGATTCCGTCGTCGAAGGGACGGTTCGAGGTGCTGCGCGATGGCGTCCCGGTCTTCGAGAAATCGAAGCTCGATCGCCACGCGAAGCCTGGCGAGATCCTCGCCCTCCTCAGGCGTTAGGCCTGACGCCGCCGGGCTTCCTGCCGGCGGCTTTGCTCATCACTCTCCGACCAAGCACCATCGCAATGCGCATCGCGATCTCCACCGGCGGCGGCGACGCGCCCGGACTCAACGCAGTCATCCGGGCGGCCGTCCTGTCGGCGATCAACCGCGGCTGGGACGTCCTCGGCATCAAGCGCGGATTCGCCGGCCTGATGGGTGAGGACGAGGTCATTCCGCTCACCAAGCAGAGCGTCCGCGGCATCGCGCACCTCGGCGGGACCATCCTCCGCACCACCAATCACGGCAACCCGTTCCACTATCCGCGGAAGCGGCCGGATGGGACGTTCGGGGAAGAAGATCGCTCAGACGAGCTGATCGCGAACGCGAAGGCGCTCGGCATCGACGCGATGATCTCGATCGGCGGCGACGGCTCGCTGTCGATCGCGCAGCGCCTCTGCAACAAGGGGGTGAACATCGTCGGCGTGCCGAAGACGATCGACAACGACGTCAGCGGCACGATCACGACGTTTGGCTTCGACACCGCCGTCAACACCGCGCTCGAGGCGATCGACAAGCTCCACACCACGGCCGAGTCGCACGACCGCGTCATGGTGATGGAGGTGATGGGACGAGACACCGGGTTCATCGCGCTCCACTCGGGACTCGCCGGCACCGCCGACGTCATCCTCATTCCCGAGATCCCGTACGAGATCGAGAAAGTCTGCGAGAAGATCCGCTCGCGCGACCGCAACGGCCGCTTCTTCTCGATCGTGGTCGTCGCCGAGGGTGCCTTCCCGGTCGGCGGACACGCCTCGATCATGGGGGCCTCGCTCCCCGGCCAGGCGAAGCGCGTCGGCGGCATCGCCGAGGTGATTGCGCAGCAGATCGCCGAGCGCACCGGCAAGGAGACGCGCTCGCTCGTCCTCGGCCATCTCCAGCGCGGCGGGATGCCGACGGGGTACGACCGCCTCCTCGCCACCCGTTTCGGCGGCGCCGCGGTGAAGGCGATCGCCGAACAGAAGTGGGGGCACATGGTCGCGCTGCAGTCCCCGCACATCGTCGCCATCCCGATCCGCGACGTGCTCAAGGAGCAGAAGCGGGTGGATCCGAACCACGACGTCGTCGAGACGGCGCGCGCGACGGGCATATCCTTTGGTGACCGGTAAGCGGGCCATGACACGGCGATGAGAGATGAGAGAGGAAAAACGACGGGGCGGCGCGTGAAGCGCCGCCCCGTCGTGCGTTGAGGCGCGGCGCGCTACGGGGCGAGCGGGCGGCGAGTCGCGACGTCTGTCTTCGCGTGGGCGGCGAACAGCTCGCCCCACTTCACGCGGCCGGTCATCTGCATGATCACGAACAGCGAGACGATCGAGCCGATGGTGACCGTGAGGCCGGCGTAGCCGACGAAGAAGAAGGCGTAGGAGAACAGGACGAGATATATGAACTGCGCCGGCGCGGCGTAGCGCAGGGCGAAGGGGAGCCCGACGACGAGCCGCAGGTACGTCACCACGAGAAACACCGAAACGATCGCCGAGGCGATGAACGCGGTGTTGATGCCGACGTGATCGACGAGATATGCCAGCAGGAGGTGGAAGGCGAAGAACGCCGCGGCGAGGAAGAAGTAGTTCATCGGATGCAGCTCGATTCCGCGCAGCGTCGTGAGGATGAACATCACCAGGAAGAAGAAGAGCAGGGAGACCGGGGCGAAGAAGCTGATGCGCCCCGCCAGCGGCCCGGGCTGCGTCTTCTCCGGCATCACCATCCCGACGGTGAAGCCGCTCACCAGGTTGGCATACCGCCAGGTGAGATCCCACCCGCGGCCGTTGCGCTTCTTCGTGGTCGGCGAGATCATGTTGTCGGCGAAGTCGATGTCCGTGAAGTCGGTGTGCATCGCCAGCTCGAAGTCGCGCACTGCCGAGACGTTGTTGCCGAAGCTGTAGCTCCACCGGTCGAGCCCCTGCGAGCGGTAGCCGAGCTGCAGCTGCACCGTCGCTCCGGGCGGCACGTGCACGTCGGCGCTCATCGAGCTTTCCTGGTTTCTCGTCGGCACGGCGGCGCCATTCACGAGGAACTTCACGTCGTCGTAGACCGCATCCTTGCCGGGAAAGGCGAGGGTGACGGTCACCGAGTCCTTGTCGGTCGTGTTGCGGAAGGTGTAGTCGCCGTTGAAGCCGACGACGTAGGTGCTGTACCAGAGGAGTCCCTTCTGCCGGTGCTCGAGGGCGAGGTCGACGCGGGCGCGCGTCCGCTCGAGGGGGAGCGGCTGCGTCGCGACCTGCTCGACGTTGCGCAGCACGCGCTTGCCATCGTCGTCGGTGGATTCGACGCGCTTGATCTCGCGCCACACCGCCTCGGCGGTGGGGGCGTCCTGCTCCTGCGCTGATCCCCAGTTCGACGAGACCCGTCCCTTGAGTCGCGAGTCGGTGTCATAGGTTCGCGCGAAGATCGTCGCGCCGAGTACCATCCAGGCGACGGTCGAGCAGATGAAGATCAGCACGATCGCCGCGATGCGCTTGGCCATGTTCGGTTCCGTGAGTTGGTGTTGCGGAGTACTTTACAGTGTAAAGTTACACCGCGCAAGAGCCCGGTGAAACGACCCCCTCGCAGCTCTCTCATCTCTCATCGCCCTGTCATAGCCCGCACGGCGCAACGATCTATCGGTAGCCCGCCGCCTGCATCGCGAACAGTTCGGCGTACAAGCCTTCCGCCGCTACCAACTCCTCGTGCGTCCCTTGCTCCTCGATCGCGCCGCCGCGCAGGACGAGGATCCGGTCCGCCATGCGAACGGTCGAGAAGCGGTGCGAGATCAGGATCGCCATCCGACCCGCGATCAGCTCCGAGAAGCGCATGAACACCTCGTATTCGGCGCGCGCGTCGAGCGCCGACGTCGGCTCGTCGAGCACGAGGAGCTGCGCATCGCGCATGTAGGCGCGCGCGAGCGCGACCTTCTGCCACTCGCCTCCCGACAGCTCGATGCCATTCTGGA
>DASSZC010000155.1:0-2177 GCA_035702925.1 Gemmatimonadaceae bacterium
GGCCCGCACGCTCAAGGTGCGCGCCAACGCCGACACGCCGCGCGATGCGCGCGTCGCCCGCGGGTTCGGCGCCGAGGGGATCGGCCTCTGTCGCACCGAGCACATGTTCTTCGAGGGCGACCGGATCACCGCGATGCGCGAGATGATCGTCTCCCGCGACGAGGGGGGGCGGCGACGCGCCCTCGCCAAGCTCCTCCCGATGCAGCGCGCGGATTTCGAGGGGATCTTCGAGGCGATGGACGGCTTCCCCGTCACCATCCATCTGCTCGACCCGCCGCTGCACGAGTTCCTGCCACACGGCGGCGAGGAGTCGAAGCTCCTGGCGCGCCAGCTCGGCCTCACGCGTCCGGATCTCATGCGGATCATCGAGGGGCTGCGCGAGACGAATCCGATGCTCGGCCACCGCGGATGCCGACTCGGCATCACCTACCCCGAGATCACCGAGATGCAGGGTCGGGCGATCTTCGAGGCCGCGGTGAAGGCGGCGCGACGCGGAATCGACGTGCGGCCCGAGCTCATGGTGCCGCTGGTGGCGACGGTCAAGGAGTTCGAGCACCAGCGCGCCATTCTCGAGGAGGCCGCGGAGTCGGTGCTCGGCGCGATGGGCGAGCGCATTCCCTACCTGATCGGTACGATGATCGAGCTGCCGCGCGCCGCGCTCACCGCCGACGAGATCGCGGAGAAGGCGGAGTTCTTCTCCTTCGGCACCAACGATCTGACGCAGACCACGTTCGGGCTGAGCCGCGACGATGCCGGCCGCTTCCTGCCGAGCTACGTCGAGCGCGGAATCCTCCCCGACGACCCCTTCCAGGTGATGGACGAAGCGGGTGTCGGAAAGCTCGTTCGCTACGCGGTCACCGAGGGACGGCGCGTGCGGCCGTCGCTCAAGGTCGGCATCTGCGGCGAGCATGGCGGGGAGCCAAGATCGATCAAGCTGTGCCACAAGATGGGGCTGGATTACGTTTCCTGCTCCCCCTACCGCGTTCCCGTTGCCCGCCTCGCCGCAGCCCATGCCGCTCTTGACGCAGCGATCTAGCGCGTCGCCCACCCCGACCGCGGACGGCCCCCCGGTGCTCGCGCCATGGACGCGCGGCGGCGAGGGACGCCCGCTACGCATCGCGGTGGTGACGGAGTACTACTATCCGCACCTGGGGGGCGTCTGCGAGCACGTCCACTTCTTCGCCCGCGAGGCGCGGCGGCGCGGACACCACGTGGACATCATCACCTCGCACATCCCGGGCGCCCAGGCGACGCCCGGCGTCATTCGCCTCGGGCGCAGCCAGCCCGTCTACGCGAACGGCTCGCAGGCGCGCATCACGATCGGCATCGGGTTGCGCCGGCAGATGCGGCGCACGCTCCGCGAGGGGCGCTACGACGTCGTCCACGTGCACTCGCCACTCACCCCGGTGCTCCCGCTCCTCGCCATCGAGGAGGCGGACTGTCCGGTGGTCGGCACCTTCCACACGTACTTCGACCGCTCCATCGGCTACACCGTGTTGCGGGGCTACTTCCAGCGTCGCCTCGACATGCTCGACGCGGCGATCGCCGTCTCGCACTCCACCACGGTCGCGCTCGAGCGCTACTTCGAAGCCGACTGGAAGATCGTCCCGAACGGGATCGACACGACGCTGTTCACCCCCGACGCGCCGCGCCCGCGCGAGATCCGTCCCGACGTGCCCGCGGTGCTCTTCCTCGGGCGCTTCGATCCGCGAAACGGCCTGACGACGCTGATCGACGCCTTCCGCCACGTCCGCGGCCCGAACCGTCCGACGCAGCTCGTCGTCGTCGGCGACGGCCCGCTGCGCGAGCACTACTATCGCGCCGCGGCCAACGATCCCGACATCACCTTCGTCGGCGCCGTGCTCGCCGAGCGGCCGTCGTATTACGCGCACAGCGCCGTGTATGCCTGTCCGACCACCAAGGCGTCGTTCGGGATCACGCTGCTCGAATCCATGGCCTGCGAGACGCCGATCGCCTGCTCCGACATCATGGGGTTCCGCGACGTCGTGCAGGATGGCCGCGAGGCGGTCATGGTGCCGCGCGGCGACGCCCGCGCGCTGGCGGACGCGCTGGCCATGCTGCTCGACGACGAGGGGCTGCGCGAGCGGCTCGGCGCGACCGGGCGCCAGCGCGCCCTCGCCTACAGCTGGCAGAACGTCACGACCCAGGTGCTCGAC
>DASSZC010000298.1:0-7515 GCA_035702925.1 Gemmatimonadaceae bacterium
GTCTCGATGAACATCAGCTCGGTCGAGAAGATGTGGGAGCTCCTCCTCGCGTTAGGCGCGGGCACGGGACTCGTCCTGATCCTCCGCTGGTACTGGTGGCGGATCAACGCCTGGTCGGAGATCAGCGCGATGACCTGCAGCTTCATCATGTCGCTCTGGCTCTTCAGCCCGAGCGCGCCGGCGATCGTGCAGGGCGGCTCGCCGAACGCGACTGCCTGGCGCATGATCATCACGGTCGCCGTGACGACGGTCGTCTGGCTGACGACCACCTTCCTCACGGCGCCGGAGCCGGACAGCATCCTCGATTCGTTCTACCAGCGGGTCCGTCCCGGTGGACGCGGATGGCTCCCCGTGTCGCGCCGGCTCGGCTACGGCCGCGAGCAGATCCCCGGCGGCGCGCTGGCCTGGACCAACTGGATCGCCGGTATCATCGCGGTGTACGGAACTCTGTTCGGGATCGGGAAGTTGATCTTCGGGCAGGTCGTGACCGGGCTGATCATGGTCGTGATCGCGGTTGCCGCCTTCGCCTGGATCGGCCGCTCCTTCGGTGGCGGCCGCGGCGAATCGGTGGATTCGGGGCGGGCCGCCCCGGTTCCGGCCCCGGTGCCCGGGGATTGACGGGTTTTTCGCTCGAGGGGCCCCGCGCGTTTCTTGAAGGCCCTCTCGTCCGTCGCTATATTGATCGGTTGATGCTCCCGCGAGGATGGCGGGGTCACGAACAGGAGGAATTACATGAGCGCAGTGCAGCCGGAAGTCGTGCTCGCCGTGACCGAGGTCGCGGGAGCTGAAGTGAAGAAGTTCATGGACGCCGAGGGTGTCGACCCGAACGTCGGCGGGCTGCGCGTGAGCGTCCAGCCGGGCGGATGCAGCGGGTTCAAGTACGGCCTCCTCATCGAGGACCAGCCGGCCGAGGACGACTTCGTCCTCTCGCAGGGCGGCTACCGCGTCTTCGTCGATCCCTTCTCGGCGCAGTACCTGAGCGGGGTGACGATCGACTACGTCTCCTCGATGCAGGGCTCGGGCTTCACCTTCAAGAATCCGAACGCTACCGGCGGCTGCGGCTGCGGTAGCTCCTTCACCGCCTGAAGCCGACCATGTCACGTCCGGTCTCTGGCGTCCGCACGGACGCCGGTGCCGTGCTGGAGGCCCGCGACTCGACTCCGAGTCGCGGGCTTTCGTCTATGCCGCACGCCACCACGGTCTCGCACGAGCGCATCCGCACCGTCGTCGTCGACGACCACGAGGGGATCGCCCGCCTCGTCGCCAACCGCATCGCGACGCTCATCCGCGAACGCCAGGCGGCGGGCGAGCGCGCCGTCCTCGGACTGGCCACCGGCTCGACCCCGATCGGGGTGTATCGCGAGCTGATTCGGATGCACGAGGACGAGGGGCTGAGCTTCGCCAACGTCGTGAGCTTCAATCTCGACGAGTACTTCCCGATGTGGCCGGACAGCGTGCACTCGTACCACCGGTTCATGTGGGAGAACCTGTTCGAGCACGTCGACATCGACCCGAAGAACGTGCACATCCCGCGCGGTGACATCCCGCGCGCGCAGGTCGACGAGGAGTGCCGGCGCTACGAGGACGAGATCCGTCGCATCGGCGGAATCGACTTCCAGATCCTCGGCATCGGCAAGACGGGACACATCGGCTTCAACGAGCCGGGGTCCGGCGCCGAGAGCCGCACGCGCATCGTCACCCTCGACGCGGTGACCCGGCGCGACGCCGCCGCCGACTTCTTCGGCGAGGACTTCGTCCCGCGCGAGGCCGTGACGATGGGGGTCGCCACGATCCTCGAGGCGCGCGAGATCGCGATCCTCGCGACCGGCGAGCACAAGGCGTTCATCGTCAGCCGCGCGGTCGAGGGCGACGTCGACGTCGAGGTGGCGGCGACCTTCCTCCAGGGGCACGCCAACACGACGTTCTACGTCGATCGCGCCGCCGCCGCCGAGCTGACGCGGATCAAGACCCCGTGGCTCCTCGACGAGGTCCAGTGGACGCCGGACCTCACCGTCCGCGCGGTCGTCTGGCTGTCGGAGACAACGGGCCGGGCGATCCTTCACCTGACCCAGCGCGACTACGCCGAGCACAAGATGTCCTCGCTCGTCGCCCGCTACGGGACGCCGGGGGCGGTGAACGGCGAGACCTTCAACGCGTTAGGCGCGAAGATCCGCGGCAAGAGCAAGCTGCCACGGGGCTTGCGGACGATCTGCTTCTCGCCGCACCCCGACGACGACGTCATCTCGATGGGCGGCATCCTCCGCAAGTTCGTCGAGAACGGGAACCACGTCACTGTCGCCTACATGACGAGCGGCAACATCGCCGTCTTCGACCACGACGTGCGGCGCTACGTCGACTTCATGCAGCGGCTCGCCCACAACGGCCAGGGCGACGCGAAGGCCGCGGACGCGTGGGCGAACAAGGTCCGCTCCTTCCTCGAGAGCAAGAAGCCCGGCGACGTCGACATCCCGGAAGTGCTCGACATCAAGCGCATCATCCGCGAGGCCGAGGCGGTGAGCGGGATCGAGACCGTGGGGCTCAAGGAATCGGCGGCGCGCTTCCTCAACCTGCCCTTCTACCAGACGGGGAAGGTGCGCAAGGATCCCGTCGGCCCCGCCGACGTGGCGATCGTCCGCGAGCTGCTCGAGGAGATCAAGCCCGAGCTGATCTTCGTCGCCGGCGACCTCTCCGATCCGCACGGCACGCACCGGATGTGCAAGGAAGCGATCGACATGGCGCTGGACGAGTATTCGGCGGCGGGCAACCCGCGGCCGGAGACCTGGCTCTATCGCGGCGCGTGGCAGGAGTGGCCGATCACCGAGGCGACCTGGCTCGTCCCGATGTCGCAGGAGGAGCTCCGCCTGAAGATCCAGGCGATCTTCAAGCACCAGTCGCAGAAGGACTCGGCCCCCTTCCCGGGGAGCGACGATCGCGAGTTCTGGCAGCGCGTCGAAGCGCGCAACAAGGACACCGCCGCGATCCTCGACCGGCTCGGGCTGGCCGAGTATTTCGCGATGGAAGCGTACGTCGTCGAGTAACTCCATCCCCACGACATGACTTCGAACTTCGCGGCGATCGACCTCGTCGTCCTTCTCGCCTACCTGACGGGGACGACGGCGTTAGGCATCTGGGTCGGCCGGCGCCAGCGCGACGCGCGCGACTACTTCGTCGCCGACCGGGCGATCCCGTGGGGCGCGGTGATGTTCTCCGTCGTCGCCAGCGAGACGAGCGCGCTGACGTTCATCTCGATCCCCGGGCTCGCCTGGGCGGGAAACCTCGGCTTTCTCCAGGTCGCCGCCGGCTACATCCTCGGGCGGATCGTCGTCGCCAACACCCTGCTTCCCCGCTACTACGAGGGCGAGCTGGTGACCGCGTACACGCTGCTCGAGAAGCGCTTCGGGCTGACGACGCGGCGCTTCACCTCGATCGTGTTCATGGTGACGCGAGCGATGGCCGACGCGGTGCGCGTCTTCGCCACGGCGATCCCGATCGCGCTCATCCTCGGCTCGTCGATCCGGCGCGAGCTGCTCATGCCGGTCGCGATCCTGATCCTCGGCGTGCTGACGATCATCTACACCTATCGCGGCGGGATGAAGGCGGTTGTCTGGACGGAGATCGTGCAGGCGACGGTCTACCTCGTCGGCGGGATCAGCGCGGTGGTGCTCATCGGCCAGGCGGTACCGGGCGGCTGGTCGCAGATCCTCGACTCGGCGCGAGCGGCGGGGAAGCTGGACGCGATCGACTTCAGCACGACGCTGTCCAAGCCGCACACCGTCTGGGCGGGACTCATCGGCGGCGCGTTCCTGTCGATGGCGTCGCACGGCGCCGACCAGCTCATCGTCCAGCGCCTGCTCTCCTCGAAGAGCCTGCGCGACGCGCAGCGGGCGATCATCGGCAGCGGGATCGTCGTCTTCTTCCAGTTCGTGCTCTTCCTGATGATCGGCGTCGGGCTATGGGCGCTGTTCGCCGCGCGGCCGTTCGCCGCGCCGGACGCGGTGTTCCCGACCTTCATCGTCGAGTACATGCCGCACGGGCTGCTCGGGCTGATCGTCGCGGCGATCGTCGCCGCGACGATGAGCACGCACTCCGGCGCGATCAACTCCCTCGCCGCCTCGTCGCTGCACGACATCTACCTGCCGATCACCGGCGAGCGGCCGGACAGCCCGCGGGCGCTGCGGATGGGGAAGATGTTCGCGCTCGGCTGGGGGGTCGTGCTCACCGGCGGCGCGCTGCTCTTCAAGGAGAGCGGGACGCCCGCCGTCGTCGTCGCGTTAGGCATCGCGTCGTTCACCTATGGCGCGCTCCTCGGCGGCTTCTTCCTCGGCCTCTTCGTCCACCGGGCGCGTCAGCGTGACGCGATCACCGGGATGTCGATCGCGATCTTCGTCATGGCACTCATCGTCTTCTCGAAGCAGTTCATCGCCGCCGCTCCCGGACTGCAGGGAGTGCTCGGTCCCTTCACCGGCATCGCCTGGCCCTGGTACGTGCTGATCGGAACCGTGATCACCGTCGGCACGGGCTGGGTCTCGTCGCTGTTCGGCGAGGCGCGCGTCGTCGGCGCCGGCCCGGAAGCCGTCCGTCCGGAGCGCGTCCCATGAGCACGATCGTGGTTGGAGTGGACGGCGGTGGGACGAAGACTCGTGTCCTCGTCGCCGACGAGACCGGGAAGACCATCGTCGAGGCCGACGGTCCGGCGTCGGCGGTTCGCCCCGGCCAGGCCGATCACTCGGCGACCGTCATCGCCGATACCGTTAGGCGCGCACTCGGCGAGGCCGAGCTGGGGCTGATCGCTCCGCGCGTGCTCTGCGTCGGTGTTGCCGGGGTCGGGCGGGAGCCGGAGCGGCAGGCGCTCTGGCAGGCGCTTGCCGCGATGGAGATCGCTGACGAGGTGGTCGTCCACGCCGACGCAACGATCGCGCTCGACGACGCCTTCAGCGACGGCGTCGGCGTGCTCCTCATCGCCGGCACGGGATCGGTCGCCTTCGGTCGCGGGCCGACCGGGACGACGGCGCGCTGCGGCGGGTGGGGGCCGAACATCGGCGACGAGGGGAGCGGCGCGTGGATCGGTCGCCGTGCGCTCTCCGTCGTCACCGCCGCGAGTGATGGCCGGGAGCCCGACACCGCGCTCACCGGCGCGATCCTCACCGCCGCTCAGGTCAACGACGTCAATGACCTCATCGCCTGGGCCGCGGCGGCGACGCCCGCCGCGCTGGCGACCCTCGCCCCCGCCGTCATCAGCGAGGCCGACGCGGGGGACCTCCGCGCCAACGCGATCCTGAGCATGGCCGCCGAGGAGCTCGTGCTCCACGTTCGCGCGCTGGCGCGGCAGCTGTTCATGGACGAGCGCGCCGCGGTGCCGGTGGCGCTCACCGGCGGTCTGCTCAGGCGCGGCGCGCCGCTGCGCAAGCGTCTCGAGCAGCGGATGAAGAGCGCGGTCCCCGGGGCACAGGTGCAGGGGGGCGACGTCGATGCCGCGCGCGGCGCGGTGCGCGATGCGCTGCGCATCCTCGCCGGGGAAACGATACGGACGTAGAAGGCTGGATGCGGTGAGCGGACAACGAACGGCGTTGGAGTGCCATGGCGCTCCAACGCCGTTCGCTTGCAGCCAATCGCCACCGGCTGCCTAACGCTTTCGCGCCGGCCGTGGTGGCGTCAGCTCCGGATGATGTATGCCGGGGCGTGCATCAGCAGTCCGGGCGTCACCAACGCCGCTCCGGTCGCGCCGCCGGGGCTCAGCCCGGCGAGGATGTTGTTGATCGCGTCCAGCAGCTGCGTGATCGCGGCGAGCAGCCCGAAGCCGTCGAGCAGCCCGGTGACCGCGCAGAGCAGGTTGCCGAGCAGGTTGCCAGCGCCGGAAACCGCGTTCACGTCGAGTACGACCTGATTGAGGTCGACCGTCAGCCCGAGCAGGTCGAGGTGGAGCGGGCCGAGATTGAGAAAGAGCACGTCGCAGGTCGCCATCGACGCGGTGCGGAAGATCCCGCTCTGCGAGGCGGTGTGCGCCAGCGCCATCGGTGCGCTGAACTGCTGCGCGATACGGACCACGTTCCCTGCCACGGTGGTCGCCGTGCCGGTGAGCGTCCCCGTCATCGTCAGCGCGCGCGTTGCCGGGTCGATGCTGATGTGCGTCGCGGTGAAGGTTCCGGCGAAGGTGCCGCCGTCGCTGAGGGCACCGGTCACCGGCACCGCGGTGAGGAGCGCCGCTCGCTCATCGGCGTGTTTCATTATTCCGTTCCCGTGCCCCTTTCCCTTTCCCTTCCCCTTTTCCTTCCCCTGCCCTGGGGCAGCCTGCGCCGATGCGTCGGCCGGGGCGGCACGCTGGGAGAGATCGCCTGAAGGCGCGGTGGGTTGGTCGCCGCACGATGCGGCAGCACCGCCGATGATGACGACGGCGGCGGCGAGCGTTGCGTAGCGCTTCATGACAAGTTCCTCCACGAAGGAGATTGCTGGGCCCTCCCCACCGCCAGGGCATCGCGATGGGCTGAGGGAAGTCGGCACGTGGACGCGCAGCGGCGTCCCGGCCTTCTCGTGTTCGGGGGCGGCGCATCGCACATGCCAGTGGCACGCCCCGACGGCGAGCGAACCAGCATTTGTCATCGAATTATCACGAGCGTGCGCCGCGTCAGGAGGGTGTTGTGACGCCGCGTGCAAGCGTTAGGAAGCGCAGCGCACAGACGCCGAGATTGGTGATCGCGCTCGCCCCATGAACGGCGAACGGCGCCGAGGGCACGCGCTCCCCCGACGCCGTTCACGTCCTGCTTCCCCTTTTTCTTTCGTCGCGTCGCGCTCGCGCGCCGACGCGAGTATCCTGCTGCTTACTTGCAGGCCGGCTCGCCGTCGCCGGCAGTCGTCACGAGCGTGTTGTTCGTGTTGACCGCGATCTGGCAGCGCTTGTTCGCGACCTGGCTGTGCGTGACGCTGGCCGACCAGTAGCCCGCGCCAACCGCGATCGTCGGGGTGCCGACGCCCGTCGACGGGCGGAAGTTCAGGTTCGCCGCCGAACCCTCGTAGCGAACCGAGTCCGCGAAGAACGCCTCTTCCGCGGTGACCAGGTTGCGCAGGTCCGACTTCATCGCGGCGATGTACGCCTTCTCCTTCGTGTTCGCGAACTTCGGAATCGCGATCGCGGCAAGAA
This sequence comes from Gemmatimonadaceae bacterium, assembly GCA_035702925.1. Lineage (GTDB taxonomy): Bacteria > Gemmatimonadota > Gemmatimonadetes > Gemmatimonadales > Gemmatimonadaceae > JABFXC01. Next base: position 7,136 of record DASSZC010000298.1, read on the forward strand.
TGCCGATGATGACGACGACGATCAGAAGCTCGATCAGGGTAAAGCCCTTACGCTCGTTGCGCAGCATTGGGATGTCTCCGACTTGGGGGGTTGTTGGAGTCACCCCCATCGTCGGTGGCGCCTCCGCACCCTCACCAAAGCAATGGAGATGCCATTGGCTGGACAGTTGCAAATTCTTGTCCTACAACAAGTTACAAACAACTGGTACATTCCTGTTGACCAGTTATTGCCGCGCTTTGCATGATCTGGCGCACAATGCGTCAACCCGGCGACGCCCCACGCCGGCCGATTCGCCGCCCCTCCGCATCCTCCGGCGACGCGGGGGATTCCCCTGACACTGCCGGAAACGCGTCCGAGTTCGCGTGAACGATGTGCTCGAT
>DASSZC010000384.1:0-5219 GCA_035702925.1 Gemmatimonadaceae bacterium
TGGGACTGGGTCTTCGCCTTCATCTTCGCCGCCTGCGCGGTGCTGCGGCTGGCGCGCTTCAACGTCACCCAGGCGGGCGGGTCGAAGACGCACTTCATCGGACTGCCGAGCCCCGCGGCGGGGATGACGCTGGCGACGTACTACGCCTTCAGCCAGACGAAGCTCTACAACGAAGTGCTGCTGCTCGGCGGCACGAAGGTGCTCGCGGATTATCCGTGGCACGTGATGATGCGGATCCTGATGGTCGTGCTCGCGTTCCTGATGATCAGCCCCGTGCCCTATCCGGCGGTGCCGAAGGTGAACCTGCGCACGGTGCGCGGGATCGTCGGCGGATTGATCCTCCTTGGCGCGGTGCTCGGCCTGATCTTCCTGCCGCGCGAATTCTTCTTCCCGGTGCTGCTCGCCTATGTGCTCTTCGGGTTGGGGATGTGGCTGGTGCTGATCGTCCTCGATCGCGTGCCGACGACGGAGTCGATCTGGTTCGAGGAGGACGAGGAGGATCTGGAAACGGACGAGCACGAGGCTGTGATCGCCCGTCATGACGAGATGCCGACGGGACGGCGTCGCCGCCGGCGGAAGAAGCGGCCGCGCGGTCCGCTGCCGACACCGACGATAACCAGGGCAGTCGAGGAGGAGAGCGAGTGAGTAACTTTCGGGTGGCGGTGCACGTGACGCCGCGTCGCGGGATTCTCGATCCACAGGGGACCGCGGTCGCGCACGCCCTGCAGACCCTCGGCTTCGCCGGGGTCGCCGACGTGAAGGTCGGCCGCCACATCGTCATCGACGTCGCGGCGAAGGATCGCGACAGCGCGAGCAAGGCGGCCCGCCAGATGTGCGAGAAGCTGCTCGCGAACCCGGTGACCGAGGACTTCGAGATCGCGACCGTGGAGCCCGCGTGAAATTCGGCATCGTCACCTTCCCCGGCTCGAACTGCGACTACGACGCCTTTCACGCCGTCACCGACGCGTTAGGCGAGGAGGCGGTGTACCTCTGGCATCGCGAGACGGATCTCGGCGGGGCCGACGTGATCGTGCTCCCGGGGGGCTTCAGCTACGGCGACTACCTGCGCGCCGGCGCGATCGCCCGCTTCAGCCCGATCATGGGCGAAGTCGTCGCCCACGCGAAGCGCGGCGGTCCGGTGCTCGCCGTCTGCAACGGGTTCCAGATCGCCTGCGAGGCGGGACTGCTCCCGGGAGCGCTGCTCCGCAACGCATCGCTCTCGTTCATCGCCGAGACGGTCCGCCTTCGCGTGGAGACCACCTCGTCGATCTTCACGTCGGGGTACACCGCCGGGCAGATCCTCCGCATCCCGATCGCCCACGGCGAGGGCCGCTACACCGCTGACGCGGCGACGCTGGACCGGCTCGAGGGCGAGGGCCGCGTTGCCTTCCGCTACGTCGACCAGGAAGGGGTCGCCAATGATGCGGCCAACCCTAACGGTTCGATGCGCTCGATCGCCGGCATCATCAACGACGCCGGCAATGTCCTGGGAATGATGCCGCATCCGGAACGTGCCGTCGAGCCGCTGCTCGGATCGACGGATGGACTCGCACTGTTCGAGTCGCTGCTCTCGCGCGTTTCGGCGTAACCCGAGGAGGAATCATGTCGTACCGTGCATTCATGCTTGCCGCGGCGCTGGTCGTCGCATCCCCGCTCGCCGCGCAGGACGCGGGGGTGGTGATCGATCCGGGGATGACGCGTGCCGAGGTCGTCGAGCGCCTCGGGAAGCCGCTCAACGAGCGGACATCCGGCGATCACACCTACCTGTTCTACCGGAACGGCTGCGAGAAAAGCTGCGGGATGAACGATCTCGTCGTGCTCGATGACGGGAAGGTGAGCGACGCGATCTTCCGCTCGCCCGGCCGGCACTACAGCGGTAACAGCTCGTCGCCGACCGGCGTGAAGCCGGCGAAGAGCCAGGCAACCGAGGGCGGCGACGCCGGCGTGGCGGCGGTACGGCGCGCGAAGCGCGGCGGGATCGTGATCGCCCGCCCCGCCGAAGGCGCGGCGCCGGCAACGATCACCGGAGTGCAGGTCGTCCCCGCCGAGGGGGCGGCGACTGACGCCGCCGCGCCGGCGGCCGCGTCCAGCGCCGGCAACGCGCCGCAGGTCACTGCGCCGGGCGGCAACTCCCCGCAGGTCGGCTCTCCCGAGCCGCAGCCCGTTCGCCAGGGGCCCGTCAGGCCTAACGGCCAGCGGGCGATCCTCCCCGTTCCACTCCCCGGCGCGAAAGTCAACCCGGCCGACTCGGTCCGCGCGCTCACCCCCGACCGCCCGACCCCGCTCCCCGGCGCCAAGCTCAATCCCGCGGACTCGATCCGCGCTGAACAGATCCGGCAGCAGCAGGCCGACTCCACCCGGAAGCCCTGATCACGTCATGACGCCGCACAGAACGAGTCACAACGAAGACGAGTACTTCGCGAAGCACGACGCCGAGCTCCTCAAGGAGCGCCGCGCCGCCCTCGATGAGCAGCGCGCGAAGCAGGAACGCGCATCCCACTTCATGAAGTGCCCGAAGTGCGGCGCCACCCTCGAGGAGCGGAAGTTCCACACGATGATCATCGACGTCTGCCCGGAGTGCCAGGGCACCTGGCTCGACGCAGGCGAGCTCGAGATGCTCGGCTTTGTTAAGCACAGCGAGCTGCAGCGCTTCATCAACTCTCTCTTCGGTCTCAAGTAGTGCCAGTCGCGCCCCGGCCCGGCGATCCGGTCATCAGCCCTGCCCTCGTTGCCGAACACGGGCTCACGCCGGAGGAATACGAGCGGCTCATCGGACTGCTCGGCCGCGAGCCGACCTTCACCGAGCTCGGAGTCGTCAGCGCGCTCTGGAACGAGCACTGCTCCTACAAGCACTCGCGTCCCCTGCTCCGCACCCTCCCCACCAAGGCGCCGTGGGTGCTGCAGGGGCCGGGTGAGAACGCGGGGGTGATCGCGGTCGGCGACGGCCTCGCCGTCGCCTTCAAGATCGAGTCGCACAACCACCCGTCCGCCGTCGAGCCATACCAGGGTGCCGCGACGGGAGTCGGCGGGATCCTCCGCGACGTCTTCACGATGGGCGCGCGGCCGATCGCGATGCTCAACTCGCTGCGCTTTGGATCTTTGGATTCTGCGCGCGTGCGCTACCTCTTCGCCGGCGTGGTGAAGGGTGTCGGCGACTACGGCAACTGCGTCGGCGTGCCGACCGTCGGCGGCGAGGTGGTGTTCGATCCCGCGTATGAAGGGAATCCGCTCGTCAACGCGATGTGCGTCGGGGTGCTGCACGAGAACGACCTGATGCTCGCCGTCGCATCGGGAGTCGGCAACCCGATCATGGCCGTCGGCGCCCGCACCGGTCGCGACGGCATCCACGGCGCGACCTTCGCCTCCGAGGATCTCTCGGAAGGCAGCGAGGCGAAGCGTCCGCGCGTGCAGGTCGGTGATCCATTCACCGAGAAGCTCCTCCTCGAGGCCAGCCTCGAGCTGATCAAGAGCGGGCACATCGTCGCGATCCAGGACATGGGCGCCGCTGGACTCACTTCCTCGTCCGCCGAGATGGCGGCGCGCGGCGACGTCGGCGTCACCATCGACACCGCGAAAGTCCCGGTCCGCGAACAGGGGATGACACCCTACGAGATCCTCCTCAGCGAATCGCAGGAGCGAATGCTCGTCGTCGCGAAGAAGGGGCACGAAGACGAGGTGCGGAAGATCCTCACCAAGTGGGAGCTCGAGGCGGCGGTCATCGGCAAGGTGATCGCCGAGCCGGTCTATCGCGTGACCGAGGGTGATCGCGTCGTCGCCGAATTCCCCGGCTCGCGCCTCGTCACCGACTGCCCGACCTACACCCCCGAGGCGCGGGAGAGCGACCTGACGCGCGGGCTGCGCGAGCGCGACGTCTCGACGATCGCCGAAGCCGCCGAGGTCCGCGATCCGGTCTGGGTGCTCGAGCAGCTGCTCTCCTCACCGACGATCGCCAGCAAGCGCTGGGTCTATCGCCAGTACGACACGACGGTCCGCACGAACACGGTCATCGGCCCCGGTGGCGATGCCGCCGTCGTGCGGCTGCGCGGCACCGACAAGGGGCTCGCCCTCACCGTCGACTGCAACGGCCGCTACGTCTCGCTCGCCCCGCGGTTAGGCGCGAAGATCGCCGTCGCCGAGGCGGCGCGAAACGTGGCGTGCACCGGTGCCCGCCCGCGGGCGATCACCAACAACCTGAACTTCGGCAACCCGAAGCGCCCCGAGGTCTACTTCCAGCTGCGCGAGGCGATCGCCGGGCTGGGCGAGGCCTGCACCGCGTTAGGCACCCCGGTCACCGGGGGGAACGTCTCGCTCTACAACGAGAACCCGCAGGGCGCGGTGCACCCGACCCCGGTGATCGGGATGGTCGGCGTCCTCGACGACGTCGCGAACGCCGTCGCGTCCCCGTTCACCGTCGATGGCGCCGAGATCGTCCTGCTCGGCGAGCCGACGGGGGAGATCGGCGCGAGTGAATACCTCGCCCGCATCCACGGCGTCGTCGCTGGCGCGCCCCCCGAGTGCGACCTCGACGCGGCACGTCGCCTCATCGAGCTGCTCGTGGCCGGCGCCGAAAAGAAGCTCTTCCTCTCGGCGCACGATTGCAGCGAGGGCGGCCTCGCCGTAACCCTCGCCGAGTGCTGCATGATGGATCGTGAGCGCCAGCTCGGCGCGGCGATCGACCTCGACGCGTGGAAGGACCTCCCCTTCGCTTCGCTTCTCTTCGGCGAGGCGCAGAACCGTGTCGTCGTCTCGGCGACCGATTCGGCCGCGGTGCTGGCCGAGGCGAAGCGGCAGGGGGTTCCCGCTCGGGTCATCGGCCGGGTGTCGGCGCAGTCGAAGTCCCTCTCGATTCGCGCCGGCTCGCGGCTGGTCGAGGCGCCGCTGGCGCGACTCGCCACCGCCTGGCACGACGCGATCCCGAGGATCATGTCCCGCTCCGTCGCGGCGGCGGCGGCGGTGATTACCGAGACGCTCTCGCAACGGTGAATTAGTAGCAATGTGTGGCATATTCGGGGTTCGTGGAAATCCGCAGGCCGCTGAGCTGGTCCATCTCGGCCTCTACTCGCTCCAGCATCGCGGGCAGGAATCGTCGGGGATCGTCACCGTCGATGACGCCGGGCGCGCGCACTCGGTGCGGGCGATGGGACTCGTGTCCGAGGGGCTCGCCGAGAGCGAGATGCCGGAGCTGATCGGCAGCACGGGGATCGGCCACACCCGGTACA
>DASSZC010000252.1:0-5946 GCA_035702925.1 Gemmatimonadaceae bacterium
CACCTCCCTACTCCCGCACCTTCCCACTTCGCTACTCCCGCACCTTCCCACTTCGCTACTCCCGCACCTTCACACCTCCCTACTCCCGCACCTTCACACCTCCCTACTCGCCTTCCGACACACGGAAAGAGGCGGCAGCGCAAATCGCGCTGCCGCCTCGACCATCAACACCAACTTCGCCTTATTCCGTCGTCCAGCCCTTCGACAGCACCGCGCGCTGCCAGTAGGACAGGTCGTACATCCCGCTCGCCGGCGAGGTCAGGACGCGGAGGTTCTGCGGCTCGTCGAACCCGCCGAACGAGTCGCGCAGCGACGCCGTGCCGAACAGGCCGGGGATGTCGATCTTGCCGTCGGCGATGTAGCCCTCGCCCGGCGTCGTGTAGATCTGGTAGGTCTGCTCAGCGACCGCGACGTTCCCCTTCGCGTCGGCGACCAGCCAGGCCATGACTTCGTCCTTGTTCGCCGGGTCGAGCGTGTAGCGCTGCGCCCCGACGTAGGCGCGGAGGAAGCGGATCGCGACGTCCGGGTTCGCGTCGAGCCAGCTGCGGAGCGCCACGCCCGAGCCGCCCATGAACGGGTCGGCCGCGTCATGGATCCCGCCTAACGTCTGCATCCCCTTCGCCGCCGCCTGGAACTGGAAGCCGGCGTTGAGGATCGTCGCGTCGAAGTTTCCGGCGACCAGCCCGGCGTAACGCGCCGGCGTGCCGCTGCTCGGGGCGGGAACGACGACCGTGTAGTCGACGTCCTTCTCCAGCCCGTGCGCGCGCATGATGCCGTAGAGCACGAACGCGAAGCCCGAGTTCTTCGAGTCCACCGCGACGGTCTTGCCGCGCAGGCTCTCGACCGTCGGGAACTCCGGACGGGCCATCAGCGAGGCGCCGTTCCCGTTGTCGGTGCCGAGGAAGGCGACCGGCTCGAACGTCATGCCTAACGGGTTCGACTGGTTGTAGCGGTAGTTGAAGACGTTGTCGATCTGGGTGAGGATCACGTCCCACTGACCGTCGCGCAGCTTGCGGAAGATGACCGGCGACGAGGGCGTCTGCTCCTCGGTCACCGTCAGGTTCGCGTCGGCGAAGTAGCCGTGCCGCTGCGCCATCGCGATCACGGGTGACTTGCTGAAGTCACCGATGCGGATGAGCGCGGGATCCATCGAGACTTCGCGCGCCGTCGGCGCGGCGAAGGCGGGCATCGCGGTCGGCGCGGTCCCATTGTCGGCGCATGCGCCGACGAGTGACACGCTGGCAAGGGCGAGTGCTGCCGCCAGATGATTTCTACGCATGATCTCCCTTCGTTCGGGTTCTGCTCCGGCCGTGCTGCTCCGCTCGAGGTGCTGCGGGCCGGGGGGGGAGTGGCCTCGAGCGGATCTTTCCGCGCATGCTCCACCAGCGTCGGCGGTGCGCGTCAGTCAGTTGCAGCGCCGTCAGGCAACCACGGCCCTGAGCCGGTCATTGTTCCCCCGGCTCTCCGCACCACCGTCGCCGGCGACGCGGAAGAACTGGACGAGGTTGTGGAGCGCGTCGGCCTGCGCCGCCATCTCCTGCGCGGTGGCCGCGAGATCCTCGGCGGCGAGGGCGTTTCGCCCCGTCACGCCGTCGACCTGCTTCATCGCTTCGTTCACCTCGGCGATTCCCGTGGCCTGGTCCGTCGACGCCGCCGATACCTGCTGCACGATCTCGGTGGTCTGGCGCGTCGACTGGAGCAGTCCGGCAACGAGGGTCTCCGAGTTGCGCGTGATGTTCTGGCTCTTGCGCGCCAAGGTGCGGATTCCCTCGGCCGCTGCCTGGCTGCGCGAGGCGAGCTCGCGCACCTCGGTCGCGACCACCGAGAAGCCGCGGCCATGATCGCCGGCGCGTGCCGCCTCGATGAGTGCGTTGAGGGAGAGGACGTTCGTCTCGTTCGCGATCTCGTCCATGATCGTGATGCGCTCGAGAATGTCGCGCATCATCGCCACCGTCTCGCGCATCGCCTCACCGCTCTGGGTGATCGACTGCGCGCCGTAGTCGGTGATGCGCTTCATCTCCTGGCCGTTCTCGGCGGTGCGGGCGATCAGGGTGTTCATCCGCTCGAGGTGGGCGATCGTCGTCTGGATCGCGGCCGACTCGTCGCGGGTGCCGCCGGAGAGGAGCTGCGCCGAGCCGGCGACCTGCGCCGCGGCGGCGCTGATCGCCTCGGCCCCGGAGCGGAGCGCGGTCGTCACCTCGGTCAGCCGCTCGGTCATCGAGACGAAGGCGCGGCCGAAGTTGTCGGCGTCCGAGCGCGGGGCGACGCTCACCGACACGTTGCCCTCGCTGATGCTGGTCGCGACCTGGGCCATCTCGCGGAGGTAGCTGGTCATGCTGCCTAACGCGCGACCGATCGCGTCGTCGGCGCCGCGCGGCTCGACGCGGACGTCGAGGTCCCCCTGGGCGACCCGCTCGGAGACGGTGACCATCTGCCGCAGCGAATCCACCATCTCGGCGAACGCCATCCCGAAGGCGTCGCGCCCGGAGCGCGGGGTGACCGTCGCCGCGACGTTGCCGCGGGCGATCGCGCCGGCGGTCCCCGCCATGTCGCGGAGGTAGCCGACCATCCGGCCCATCGACTGCATCAGGCGCCCGATCTCGTCGTTGGAGCGCGCCTCGATCACCACCGAGACGTCGCCCTCGGCGAGCCGGTCGGCCACCTGGACGGCGTGGGCCATCGGCCCGGTGAGCGAAGTGACCGCGTACCAGGCGAGCGCGCCCAACGCGGCGATCGCGCCGATCGTGATGAGGATGACGATGTTGCGCGTCCGCGTCTGCTGGTTCGCGGCCGCGGCGAACGCCTCGTCGATGCTGGCGACGTCGCGCTTCGTCCCGCGCTCGAGGGCGGTGTTGATCGCCGTGTACTGCTCGTACATCTGCCCCTGCGACTGGGCGATCTGCTCGCCCATCTCGCCGGCGATCATCCCCTCGGTGGTCTTCCTGGCGAGGATGTAGTACTGCGTGAAGGCGGCGTTGATGCTGTCGAGCGACGCCGCGTTGGCGACCGGGTTCCGCTTTGCCTGCTGGAGGGCGTCGGCGATCTCCCGGCGCAGGCTGTCGGCACCCTCCAGCTGGTCCTTGTCGCGCGCCGAGGCGGCGTCGAGAAGGGTGCGCTGGAGGTGCGACAGCTCTTCCTGCAACGTGCGACTGAGCTGGACCGACGGGTAGTACCCGTCGCGGATCGTGCGCAGCCTGCTCTCGTTCTTCCGCCCGAGACTGACGGTGAGAACGAGCGTCAGCAGGAGCGCCACGGCGGCGAGGCCGGGAAGGAGAAGGATCTTCTGGCGAAAGCTGAAGGACAACCGCCGCGTGACGCCCTGCTGGCGCGTGTTCATCGTGCCTGTGGTACGAGTCGTGATCTCGAGCCTAACGCGTGACCGCGATGGTCTTCACGCTTTCCGGCAGCTGCGCACCACTCGACACGTAGCCGATCGCGCCCGGGTTCGCGGCGACGAACGCCACGACCTGCGCTTCCGACGGCTGCTCGATCGGCGGCACGCCGCGTCCCGAGAACAGCGACTGCTGCCAGTAGTTCTTCATCGTCGGCACGTCGCGACCCAGCACTTCCATCGAGAAGTCGGCGCGGATGGATGACTTCGGGCCGAGGTCGACCACGGTCACCGACTGGCCGTGCTTCCAGGAGCTCATCTTCTTCAGGTAGACGCGGGCAAGATCATCCTTGCTCAGCGCGCTCGTCGGGTTCGCGGCGTTCACGATCACCCGGTACTGCTGTGCGCCAGCCGGCGCGGCTCCAACCAGAGCCGCCAGGCAGAACGCGAAGGTCAGGATCTTTCGCATGGTCTGGGGTCTCCGGTCAGAAGCTGAATTGCGCGCCGAGCAGCACGGCGTTCGTGTACTTCGGGAGTGGACTGGTCGTCGCGCCGGCGGCGTACGCCGCCGCGAGCTGCTTGACGAGATCGTCGCGGCTCGGCTGCGCGAAGCGGTTGCCCTCGACGTAGTGGTACGACGCCTTCATCGCGAAGCTCGGGCTGAAGTAGTAGTTCAGGCCGGCCGCGTACTCCTTGTGCTCGAGCATCGACTCGCCGAGCACCGGGCGGTCGGAGCAGGGCGCCGCGCATCCGGGCTTCTTCCCCTTGAGGTGCGTGCTGGCGCGGTCGAACAGGCCGGCGAGCTGCCAGCCACCGAAGAGGCGGTACGAGCCTTCATAGTACCAGCCGTTCTGGCGATCGTGATCGCCTTCCCACTCGCGCAGCGCTTCCGAGCGGAGCGTGACGCGATTCGCCGCGTACTCGAAGGAGTAGATCACCGACTGCACGTCGCCGCGCCCGGGGATCGGCACCTCGTTCGTGTTGCCGTGATAGCCGGACGCGCCGACACGCATGCCGTCGATCGGGAGGTTGACCATGAGGCGGCCGCCATAGAGCTGGTCGGTGATCTCGGTGCCGACGCCGTCGCTGACCGCGCTGAACGGGCGGCGGCCCTGCATGACGCGGTAGGCGTCGAGGGTCGGCTCGTACTCCTCGCGGTTCAAGCCACCGCCGTACACGTCGTAGTCGAGCGACATGCCGGAGAACATCCGGACGTTTCCGGTGAAGCCGAGGCCACGGTAGGCCTCACCGATGTTCGCCGTCGGTCCATACACCGACTGCGGTGCGCTGATGAACGGGCGGATGACGCCGACGTCGATCGTCTCGGTGTAGAGACCGAACGGCTGCTTCACCTGGCCGGCGCGCAGCTTGACCGCGTCATGGAAGTCGTACTGGGCGAACACGTAGTCGAGCGACGTTTCGGTCAGCCCGTTGAAGTCGAACTTGACCTGCGTGATGAACGAAAGCTTCTCGTCCATGTGGCCGGTGAGGGTGAAGCCGGCGTTCGCGTTGCGCGAGCTGCCGCGGTTCATCCCGCCGAGGTACAGGTTCTCGTTGTTGGTGGCACCGGAGTTCCAGGAGCCGAAGCCGTGCATCTCCACGTTCTGTGGAGTGAGGCCCTGGGCTCCCGCGGTCGCGGCGGACAGCGCCATTGCGATCGCGAGGTTTCGGACGTTGTGTGAGCGCATTCGAGCGTGGGGGGACTGGTCGGCAGAGCCGAGTGATATGTTGACGACGGTGCGTCGCCAGATAGACTCTGCCTAACCGTTCCCGTCACGCCTTTCACGCCGTCCGTGACAGGCGCGCACTTGACGTCGATGAGAGGCTTCTCATGAAGCGGCTCTCACCAATCATCGCGCGCACGCCGATGTCGTTGTCTCGCCACGTGATACGCGACGCTGGTGCCTGACGGTCGACGCGGCGCGTTGCGTGACGGCTGGCGCTCCGCTACCGGCGTTCGCGCGCAGGATGTAAGGGAAAGCGAACGACAGCTGTGAGGCATTCGCCGTTCGCGTCGAACGGGGACGGGCCGGCCTACCGCGGCGCTGCGACGGCGGGGGGCGGGCCCTCCGCTGGCCCACCGCCGGGCGGCCCTCCGGCGCCAGGACGGCGCGGCGAGGGGAGGCTGACGAGGATGGCCGTGATCACGAGAACGACAGCGGCGGCGACCAGCTCCCTCGTCGCCGAGCGCCTCAATCCGTGGGCGCCGGCCTCGCTGCCTAACGTCGGGCGGCCGCGCTTCCAGTTCCAGGCGCCGAGCGCGAACACCACTCCGACCACGACCAGCTTGGCGATCAGCGCCCACCCGTAGGGAGTCGTCCACAGCGAGGACAGGGGGTTGAGATGGCGCCAGGCGGTGATCAGCCCGAAGAGCACCACCAGCCCGCCGCAGGCGAGGGCGAGCGGGGAGAAGTCGTTGACCATCCCGGCGGCGATCGGTCCGCGCCGGTCGGCGGGAGTTTCCTCGCGCAGCACCAGCGCGAGCCCGACGATCACCATCACGAACAGCGTCCCGATCCAGAGTCCAGCCGCCAGCTCGTGCATCGGATTGACGAGCTGTGTCCACCGCCCGCTGAACAGCCCGCGCAACGTCCCGGCGACGACGCCGATCGCGG
>DASSZC010000503.1:0-2240 GCA_035702925.1 Gemmatimonadaceae bacterium
GACAAGGGCACAACTGCGCATCTTCGCGACGCCCGACGAGATCGGTGAATACGTCGCGTCTGGTCTCCTCGAGCGGATCGAGCGCGCGCGGCTCGCGGCGAAGCGCTTCCTCCTCGGCTGCCCGACAGGGCGCAGCCCGAAGCCGGTGTTCGCGGCGATGGCGCAAAAGCTCGCCGCGAAGCCGCAGGACCTGAGTCATCTCGTCTTCGTGATGATGGACGAGTATCTCGTGCCAGGGCCCGATGGCCTCGGCTACGCGCCTGACGATGCGCCGTGGTCCTGTCACCACTTCGCGCACGCCGAGATCGCCGCGAAGCTGAATGCAACGCTGCCTGACGTTCAGCGCGTCGATGCCGAGTCGTTCTGGTTCCCCGATCCCCGCAACCCCGCGGCGTACGACGCGCGCATCGACGCCGCCGGAGGGATCGACTTCTTCCTCCTCGCGTCAGGTGCGAGCGACGGCCACGTCGCGTTCAACCCGCCGGGAAGCGCGCGCGAGAGCCGGACTCGAATCATCGAGCTCTCCGACGAGACCCGGCGCGACAACCTGAAGACCTTCCCTCATTTCGGCACGCTCGACGCGGTGCCGCATCACGGCGTCAGCGTCGGGATCGACACGATCGTCCGTTCGCGCGAGGCGGTGATGATCGCCTGGGGAGAGGGGAAGCGCCTGACGGTGGAGCGGATGCGAAGCGCTGACCGTTATGATTCCGCCTGGCCGGCGACGCTCATTCACGAGTGTGTCGGCGGCGCGATCCTCTGCGACTCGGCGGCGGCCGCCGAGTCGGGGGAAGCTACTGCCCGAGCTTGAGGTTGATCTCGATCAGCGCCTTCGGGGGTGCCTGTTCGAAGACGATGCGATCAGCCGTCGGGCGGACGTACATCTTCATCAGCGGGCCCTGTCCCTTCCCGCGGCCCATGTTGCCGCGGCGGTAGTAGACCACCTGCCGGCCGCTGAGCTCCTCGACGCGGACGACGGTGAAGCCCTGCGCGACGAGCACCTCGCGCGCGACGCTGACGGCACGTTCGGGAGAGGCCACCTTCTTCGCCTGGCCGGGCGGGACCTTGTTGCCGTGGTTGCCATGCCCCCTGCCTTGCGCGCTGGCCGTTCCGGCCGCGGTGCAGAAGATGGCAGCGAACGTGAGGCCGATGGCCAGCTTCCTAAAGATGACTCGCATTGGTCGAGATGGTTGGAGATCGTTGCCTTCATCCATTGGACGCGCGGCGCCTCAGCGCTGCAACGGACCAGTCCGCACGGGCGTGAGCGGGGCGGGCTGAGGCGAACAAGGCGAGCTCCGAAACAGCATTTATAACAGGAGCCACGGAGGGCACGGAGCGGTTGTGGTTAGACCCTTTCGATTCGTAGCTGCAGTAGGCAACCGCAAGTGAACAGGAGCCACGGAGGGCACGGAGCGGTTGTGATCAAACCGCTCCGTGCTCTCCGTGGCTCCTGTTCCATTGCCGAGCAGGTGGTCCCGCAGCGGTCTTGCTATACCCCAGTGGGGTATATAGATTCGAGTTTGCAGGGGCTGCGCTGCGCGGCCGCCGTCTCGAACATGGAGGTTCTCCAATGGATCGCGTCAAGCTGACGATAACAGGGATGAGCTGCGGTCACTGCGTGAGCGCGGTGGACAAGGCGCTCAAGGGCGTGAACGGGGTGCAGGTCGAGCAGGTTGCCATTGGCTCGGCGACGGTGTCGTACGATCCGGCGACTACATCGACGGACAAGATCACGAAGGCGATCGAGGACGAAGGGTATACGGTCGCCGGCACCGCGCGTTAGGCACGAGGAGTCCGCGACACTTGCCGCCGCACGGCGCACCAGAGCGCGCACCGCGGGGGCTGAGGACGGATCATGACAGCAACTGACTGGGCGGTCGTCGTTGGCGGGATCGTCGCCATCGCCTGGGTGAACTGGTACTTCTTCCTCGCCGAGCGCCGGAAGGCGGCGGTCGCCGCGAAGGTGGGCGCGACCGGCCTGCAGCAGGCGGTCATCCGGGTGGAGGGCGGGTACTCGCCCGCGCGCGTCCGGCTGCGCGCCGGCCAGCCCGCGCGGCTCGTGTTCGACCGGCGCGAGGACTCGAGCTGCTCGGAGGAGGTCGTGATCCCCGACCTCGGGATCCGCCGCTTCCTCCCCGCGCACCAGCGCACCGGGATCGACCTCCCTCCGGCGCGCGCCGGCACGTACGAGTTCACCTGCGGGATGGGGATGCTCCGCGGCAGCCTCGTCGTCGAGGAGG
>DASSZC010000035.1:0-2439 GCA_035702925.1 Gemmatimonadaceae bacterium
GTGCGCTCGCGCAGCTTCAAGAGAAGCAGTCCGAGACGGACCGGCTCGCGCAGGAGCTCGCGGAGACGAATCGCGGCGTGCTCGCGCTGTATGCCGAGCTCGATGAGCGCGCGGTGTACCTCGAGCGCGCGAACGACCTCAAGACGCGATTTCTGTCCGACCTCAACCACGAGATCCGCACGCCGCTCAACGCGGTGCGCAACGTCGCGCGCCTGCTGCTCGATGGTTACGAGGGCCCGCTCACCGATCGCCATCGCAAGGCGATCGAGATGATGCGCCGGTCGACCGACACGCTGTCCGAGCTCGTGGATGACTGGCTCGACCTCGCGAAGATCGAGGCTGGGCGCACCGACATTCGCACCGACGCCGTCAGCGTCGACGGGCTGTGGGGCGCGCTTCGAGGTGTGCTCCGCCCGATCGAGACGGACGAAGCAGTCTCGCTCGTCTTCGAGCCGGTGCCACCGCTGCCGCTGTTGGAGACGGACGAGGCCAAGGTCGCGCAGATCATGCGCAACTTCATCTCGAACGCGTTGAAATTCACCGAGCGGGGTGAAGTGCGCGTGTCCGCGCGCGAAGGCGACGGCGGCACGATCCAGCTTTCCGTGGCGGACACGGGCATCGGCATCGAGGCGGTCCACCTCGAGCGTATCTTCGAGGAGTTCTCGCAGCTCGACAGTCCGGTTCAGCGTCGCGTGAAAGGCACCGGTCTCGGGCTTACGCTGTCACGACGGCTCGCTCGTCTGCTGGGCGGCGAGATCCTCGTCGCCAGCGAGGTCGGACGAGGGTCGGTGTTCACGCTCGTGCTGCCGATTCATCACGCGGGTCGCGATGCCGCGGCGCGCGCGACGCCTGACGAGTCGACCGACTCCCACAACAAGGTGTCGCATGTCTGAGGGACGCGTGCTCACCGTCGTAGTGGTGGATGACACGCTGGCGAACCGATGGGTGCTCGCGCGGATCCTCCAGGAGGCCGGCTACACCGTGACCGAGGGCGAAACGGCAGCCGATGCCGAGCGCCTCGCGAACGACCGCCCCGACCTCATCGTGCTCGACGTGCGCCTCCCCGACGGCAGCGGGTTCGACGTCTCGCGACGGCTGAAGGCGAGCCCGCACACCGCGGACATCCCCCTGCTGCTCATCTCGGCGAGCTTCACGTCGCCTAACGAGCGGGCGTTCGGATTGGATGCCGGCGCCGACGGGTACCTGACACATCCGGTCGAGCCGCCGGTGCTCCTCGCGACGATACGCGCCCTCCTGCGGGGGCGCGCCGCGGAGCTCGCGTTGCGCGAGAGCGAGGCTCGCTTTCGCACCATGGCCGATTCCGCGCCGGTCATGATCTGGCTCGGCGACAGGCATGGTGGCGCCGAGTGGTTCAGTCGGTCATGGCTCGAGTTCACTGGAGTGCCGCTCGATGACCAGGTGGGCACCGGGTGGGCGTCGCTGATCCATCCCGATGACATCGAGCGAGGTCGAGCCGAGTACCAGGCGAGCTTCGCGGCACGCCAGCCGTTCCGGATCGAGCTTCGCGCGCGCCGCCGCGATGGCGTGGACCGGTGGATACTCAACTCGGGCACGCCGCGATTCGATGACTCCGGCGGTTTCGCTGGCTACATCGGGTCGTGCCTCGACATCACCGACCGCAAGGACAGCGAGATCGAGCGCGAGCAGCTCCTCGCACGCGAGCGCGCCGCCCGCGCGGAAGCGGACGCCGCCCGCGTCGCGGCCGAGCACGCGAACGATGTGAAGGCGCAGTTCCTCGCGTCGATGTCGCACGAGCTGCGCACGCCGCTCAATGCCATCGGCGGATACGTGGATCTCCTCGAGCTCGGCATTCGCGGCCCGATCACCGAGACGCAGCGCGAGGACCTCGATCGCATCCGCCGCAACCAGCGCCATCTGCTCGGCCTCATCAACAACGTGCTCAATTTCGCGAAGATCGAAGCCGGGCACGTCGAGTACCACTTCGTCAGCGCCCGCCTGCACGACATCCTCGACGGCATGTACGCCCTCGTCGCGCCGCAGCTGCGCGCACGGAGTCTGACGTATGAGTACCTGCCATGCTCCCCGATGCTCATCGTGCGCGCGGACGTCGAGAAGGTACAGCAGGTACTCATCAATCTTCTGTCCAACGCCATCAAGTTCACGGACCGCGGTGGTCACGTTAGGCTGGAGTGCATCACCACGGACGCGTCGGCACAGGTGCGCGTGATCGACACGGGTGTCGGCATCCCGGCCGAGAAGCTCGAGGCCATCTTCGAGCCGTTCGTGCAGGTCGACCAGAACTTCACGCGTGAGGGGCAGGGAACGGGACTGGGTCTCTCCATCAGCCGAGATCTCGCGCGTGCGATGGGTGGTGACATCACCGTCGAGAGCGTGTTGGGCGAGGGCGCGGTGTTCACGCTCTCCCTTCGGCGCGCGTCAGGGCCCGCCGACGACAGC
>DASSZC010000287.1:0-5512 GCA_035702925.1 Gemmatimonadaceae bacterium
GCCGCGCGCGACCTGCACCGGGATCGCGACCGAGACGTTTCGCTCGCGGGTGAGGCGCAGGTAGCCGGCACCCGAGAAACCGCTGTGCTCCTGCTCGAGCGAATCGCCCGCTGGCCCCGCATACTCCTCGGCGCCGTCAGCGACGACGCGCACCGGCTCGCTGAGGAACGACTCGTCGCCGGCGGCGTTGATGGCGAGCACCTGGTACTCATCGAGCCCAGCGCGCGGACGGACCACCGCGGTGGTTCGCGCCGTCCGGCCGAGGGCCTGTCCATTCCGGTACACGGCGTAACGCACCGCTCCCTTCACCACGTCCCACCCCAGCAGATTCCCCTTCAGCGATGCGTGCGGGGTCGCCGGCGCGAACCGGTTCTCGACGACGTGTGTCGTGGCGGCCGGCCACTTCCCATTCATCGTGATCTCGATGGTGTGCGCACCGGTCAGCGACGCCAGCGCTTCGGCGCGGGCGATGGGCGTGCCGTCGAGCTTCGCGCTGGCGGCGCTGTCGCCATAGCCGCGCACGGTGACCGTCAGCGTCGCGCCGCGGTAGTGCAGCCCGCGCAAGGTGCGCTCGCCCCCGTACGACCGGGGGACCATCGGACGAAACGCCATCCGGTCGGGCTCGAGCCGGATGCCGAAGAGGAGGCGGTAGGTCGCGGCGAGCGACCCGGCGACGCTCCACAGCTGACGGTCGGAGTTGAGCGCCGTCCCCTCGTAGTGCCCGGTCGCGGCGACGGTGTTCTCCTTGTTGGTCAGGAAGAGCGCGGTGGCCCGCGTCGCGTTGTCGAGCCCAGCCTGCACGGCGCGGGTGTTCCCACCCTCGGCGGCAGCCCACGTCCAGTAGGCGGTGACGAAGGGCCACACCGTCGCGTTGTGGTAGAACCGCTCGCCGGCGATGTACGGCCAGAAGCTTGGCGTCCCGTAGGCGACCACCGGCGCGTTGCGCATGAGCGAGCGGCGCTGCGCGAGCGACGCGGCGCCATAGATCGACGCCAGCGCCTCGCCCAGTCCGTCGGCGCGCGGCGAGAGGGAGAGCGCGTTGCGACCATAGCGATACTGCCCGAACCAGCCGCGCCCCGGCTGCCAGAGGAGCTGCGTCATCGCCCGCTGGATCCCGGCGGCGGTCGAGTCCCACTGCGCGGCGGGCTCGCCTAACGCGCGAGCCATGTCGCCGAGCACGCGGTAGGCGGCGAAGTGGATCGCGTTCGTACCCAGGTTTTGTGACCTGTAGATGTCGGCGGGCTGCATCCAGCGCGGGTAGCTCTGCTCGCGCCAGTCTTCGAAGGACGACTCGCCATTGAACAATCCCGTCGCCGGGTCGCGCACCGCGTGCAGGTCGGCGTCCGCCGAGCGCTCGATGATGTCGTACGACTGGCGCAGCCAGTCGCGGTCGCCGGTGGCGGCGTAGAGCTCCCACGCCGCGAGCGCCCAGACCATGCGATCGCTCGACACCGGCCACGACCCGCCGGTGCCGGTGTCCTGGATGATGCGCCCCGCCGAATCCACCTTCGCCATCAGGCTGCGCCGCGTCGCGTCGGGCGCGACGAGGGCGAGCGAGAGGATCACGCTCAGCGAGACGTCGCGCGTCCAGACCCCGGGCCACTTCGCGCCCGCGGAGAGCGCACCGTCCTCGCGGACAAGCTGCCGCAGCTCCTCGAGGGAAAGCTGGTACACCGCGTCCTGCAGCCGCTGCGACGAGGTGAGCGCCGGGAAGGCGCTGAGGTCCATCGAGCGTGCCCAGATCGCGCGGCCGTCGGCGAGTCGTGGGCGGGTGTAGTCAGTCGGGATCGCAACGGTGCCGGTGAAGACGCCATCGCTGTCCGGGTCGGTGAGCTCGAGCGGCGAGCCGGGATGGAGTGCGCCGTAGTCCCACGTCAGCGGCGCGGGATCGCCGACAACGTAGACCGACTTCAACTGGTCGCGCTCGATGAGCGCGCCTAACGGCGGATCGTAGTGTCCCGTCTCGCGCAGCGCCTGTTTCACCTTGCGCAGGTCGACGCGGAACGTCACCTGAGCAGTGCCGTCCTCGCTGCTCGCCGACTGCTCCGGGGTCGGCGGGGGCGGCTCGGTTTCGTCGCCGAAGGTGTACAGCTGCGTGACGAGCTTGCCGTTCACCGGGCGGAGGTAGATCGTGTGCTCGGTGCCGCCGGGGAACTCGTTCTCGACCCCGTTGATACTGAAGCGGAAGCGCACCTCGCGCGCGGCGCGGGGATAGCTCGAGACGATGGTGTCGCGGGAGAGCGCGACGGCGGAGAACCGTCCCTGGCGCACCGACGTATCGGTGACGGTGAAGGGTTCCGTCGCCCGTGCGCCGGCCTTTGCCTGGGCGCAAAGCGCCACCGGCGCGCTCGCGAGGATCACGAGCGCGCCGGCAACGTACGAGTCGATTCTGCTCATCATCACGGCGCCTAACGCGCCGAGCGGATGCGGATCGCCTGCCCGCCCCCCGACGCGAGCACCACCTTCAGGCGCGTCGCCGAGGTGACAGGCTTCGACGAGATGACGACCGACTCCGGGTTGTCCTTCCAGCTCGCCGTCGGGCCGTCGGCGTAGATCTCCGCCACGTAGCGGCGCCCCTTCGGCAGGAAGGTGAGCGGGACGTCGAGCGTCCGCTTTTCCTCGTCGCTGATCGCGCCGACGAACCACTCGTCCTTCCCCTTCGTCTTCCGGGCGACGACGACGTAGTCGCCGATCTTCCCGTCGAGAACCTTCGTGGTGTCCCAGTCGACGGCGACGTCGCGGATGAACTGGAATGCCGGCTGCCCGGCGTAGTTCTCGGGGAGGTCGGCGGCCATCTGCAGCGGCGAGTAGAGCACGACGTAGAGCGCGAGCTGCTTGGCGACGGTCGTCCGCGGGCGCGAGTCTTCCGGCGTGCGCGGCTTCCCGGTCGGGCGCTTGATCAGGATGTCGAAGATCCCGGGGGTGAAGTCCATCGGGCCGGCGATCATCCGGGTGAAGAAGAGGATCGTCTCGTGCTCCGGCGGGTTGCCGCCGTCGCCGCCCCACGCGTTGTACTCCTGCCCGCGCGACGCTTCGCGCGAGAGCATGTTCGGCCAGGTGCGGCGCTCGCCGGTGTCCTTGATCGGCTCGTGCTCATCGACCTGGATGTGGTACTTCGCCGCGGTCTCGACGACCTTCCGGAAGTGGCGCACCATGAACTGCCCGGTGTGCGAATGCCCTTCGATGGTCTTGTCGGTGACGTAGCCGCCCTTGATCCCGCGGATGCCTAACCGCTGGTAGAGGGCGAAGGCGCTGTCGAGCTGTGACTCGTAGTTCGCGATCCCCATCGCCGTCTCGTTGTGGCCGATGAGCGTGACGCCCTTCGACTTCGCGTAGGCGGCGAGCGCGGGGAGGTCGTAGTCGGGATAGGCCTTGGTGAAGGAGAACTTCGCACCGTTGTTCATCCAGTCGCCGTCCCACCCCTCGTTCCATCCCTCGACGAGGACACCCTTCATCCCGTTCGCGGCGGCGAAATCGATGTACTGCTTCGTGTTCGCCGTGTTCGCGCCATGCTTCGGGCCCTGCCCCCACGTCATCGTCCCGATGTGCATCCCCCACCAGATCCCGTCGTACTTCATCGGCTGGATCCAGCTCGTGTCCTCGATTCGGCTCGGCGGATTGAGCTTGAGGGTGATCACCGAGGGTGCGAGGTCGATCGCCCGGTCGGCGATCTGGATCGTGCGCCACGGGGTGGTGAGCGGAGTGTGGCCGCGAACCTTCACGCCGTCAGCCCACGGGGCGAGCGCCGCGCGGAGCGTACGATTCTGCTCCGGACCGCCGGCGAGGTTCATCCCCGGATAGTCGACGAGGTTCGCCTCGTGGATCACCACCGCCGGCCCGTTCTGGAACTCGAGGGTGAGCGGCGTGTTCACGGTGTCGATCACGCTCACCGGCGACGAGGAGTAGAGCATCTCGTAGCGGTCCGGCTTCGACACGGTCGAGGGCGTCCACCACGCCTTCGCGTCCTGGGCGAAGGTGAACTCGGTCAGCTCGTCGCTGATCTCGTAGCTGCCGATCGCCGCCTGGTCGGGGACCTCGTAGCGAAAGCCGACGCCGTCCTCGAACGCGCGGAAGGTGACGCTGAAGCTCCGGTTCGGTGCCGCCGTCTCGGCGACGGTGACGCGCAGCTCGTTGTGATGGTCGCGCACGCGCGCGACCTCGCCCCATGGCTGCGTCCACGTCGAGTCATAGGTGGTGCGCGCGGTGTCGGTGATGCGCAGCCCCTTGAACAGATCCGGTCCGCCGCGGAAGGCGAAGCCGAGCCGCGACGGCATGATCACATGCTTGCCGCCATGGTCGACCGCGTACCAGAGGTAGCCCTCGCGGATGCCGACGGTGACGTCGTTCCGGCCATCGGGGGAGACGACGTGCAGCGGCGCCTGCGCGTATGCGGCGCTCGCCGGCGACAGCGAGCCGACGCCCAGCCCTAACGCGAGCGAGAGAGAACGAAGGTTCCTGCCTGCGAGCATTGGAATCCTGGTGAAGGTTGTCGAACTGCGTTGGTATCCGCGGCTCAGAGCTTCGAGCTCGCGAGGATGGCGATGGCGCTGTTGGAAGGTAGCGAGAGCTGGACCATCCCGGCGGCGTCGATCGTGACGCTGGTGCCGGCGCAGGACGTTCCGTTCTTCCCGCCCGTGATGATGTCGCAATAGGTGCCCGCGCTCAACCCCGTGCCCACCGCGGCGGCGACCGCGGCGCTCTCCCGGTTGATCGCGACGAACCCCTTGTCGCCGCGGGAGAAGGCGATCGCATCGCGGCCGTTGTCCCACCAGTGATTGACGTCGGTGCCGGCCACTTCGTGGCGGAAGCGGACCATCGTCGCGATGTACGGGTCGCGATGCTCGCAGACCCAGTCGCCGATCGCGGCCGATTCCATGCTCGGCGCGCACGACACCGGCAGCGTCCATCCGTCGGCGTCGGAGCGCGGGCCCATCGAGTTTCCCGACGGGCAGATGAACGCATAACTGGAGAGCACCGACGGGTAGCCGTACGGCTGTGCGAGCATCCACACGTTCGCCAGCCGGAAGACCTGGGCGTTGCGGTAGCTCAGCCCGCACTCGTGCTGGGTATCGTGGTTCTGGAGGAACACCACTCCCTTGTCCGACGGCATCATCCCCCATGCCGTCGCCGAGAACTGGTTGCCCGTCGAACCGTTCGGGTTGAGCTGGAAGAGATGCTGGTTCCCGTCCTTCTGCGTGAACTTGTCGGCGACGCCCTTGAAGATGAACTCCGTGATGTCGGCGGCGCCCCCCGAGCTGTATCCCTCGCCGAAGTAGTCGGCCGGCCGGAGCGCCTCGCCAAAGCCGGCCGAGACCTCGAGGAACCAGTAGGGAATCGGCCTTCCTTCGGCGGCGAGCGTCGTGTTGACGAGGCCGATGATCCTGTCGAGCTCCACCTGCTGGATGTGCTTCGCCGCGTCGATGCGGTAGCCGGCGACGCCGAGCCGGGAGAGCATGAGAAGGTAGTCAGCGATCTTCTGCCTGACGGTCGCCGAGGCCGTA
This sequence comes from Gemmatimonadaceae bacterium, assembly GCA_035702925.1. Classification (GTDB taxonomy): domain Bacteria; phylum Gemmatimonadota; class Gemmatimonadetes; order Gemmatimonadales; family Gemmatimonadaceae; genus JABFXC01. Next base: position 5,502 of record DASSZC010000287.1, read on the forward strand.
TTGAGGTCGGG
>DASSZC010000485.1:0-2963 GCA_035702925.1 Gemmatimonadaceae bacterium
CGTTAGGCGATGTCCGCCTGCCCGTTCCGGGGCGCCACAATGTCCTCAACTCGCTGGCGGCGATCGCCACCGGGCTCGCCCTCGGCGCGACGGTCGAGGCGATGGCCAATGGGCTCTCGCGCTTCGCCGGGGTCGAGCGCCGCTTCCAGCGCTTGGGCGAGACCGGGGGGATCGCGATCGTCGACGACTACGCGCACAACCCGACCAAGGTCCGCGCCGCGCTCGAGACGGCGCGAGTGGCGTTCCCCGGGCGCCGGCTGATCGCCGCCTTCCAGCCGCACCTCTTCACCCGGACGCGGGACTTCGCGCGCGAGTTCGGCGAATCGCTCTCCGTCGCCGACGTCGTGCTGCTCACCGAGATCTATCCGGCGCGCGAGAAGCCGATCGACGGGGTGACCTCCGGCCTCGTCGCCGACGGGCTGCGCGCCGCCGGGAAGGACGTTGCCTGGCGCGGCGAGCGGAGCGCGCTCGCCGACGCGCTGGCGGGGATCGTCAGGCAGGGCGACGTCGTGGTGACGATCGGGGCGGGGGACATCACCCGGACGGGCCCGGAGCTGATCGACCGGCTCGGCGCCTCGCCGCGGAAGTCGTGACCGGCGGTCCGGCCGATGGCGCGGTCGCGGCGGGACGGCGCGGACCGCGCTGGCTGCGCATCATCGCCGCCGCGGTCCTCGCGGTGCTCATCCTCTCGCTCCCCTGGTCCGCCCCCGCGCTCTTCCGCCAGCTCGTCTTCTTCCGGGTGCGGAAGGTCGAGATCCGCGGCGCGGTGTACCTGACCCCTTCGGAGATCCTCGCCAAGCTGCGCGTCGACTCGACCGCCAACGTCTGGGACGATCCGTCCCCCCTCGTCGCGCGGCTGACGACCCATCCGCAGATCCGCTCGGTGACGGTGACGCGAAAGCTGCCGGCGACGCTCGTCATCCGGGTGCAGGAAAATCTTCCGGTCGCACTGGTCCCCAACGCGAAGGGATTCGCGGTGATCGACGGGCATGCGATGCCCTTGCCGATCGATCCCTCGTCGACGAAGCTCGACCTGCCCATCATCGCTGCGCGCGACACGATGGTGGCGCGGCTGCTCGCCGAGCTGCGCGCCGGGTACCCGACGCTGTTCGCCCGGGTGAGTGAAGTGCGGCGCGAGGGACGAAACGAGCTGCTCGTTCGTCTACCGGCCGTGCGCGTCCGCGCACTGGCCACCGTTACCGCCGATCGCCTCGCTGAAGTCACACCGGTTGAAGACGACCTCGCGCGGCGCCATCTTGCGGTAGCCGAGCTCGATCTCCGATACCGCGACCAAGTCATCGCCCGCCTGCAATGAATCCCGAACGCCTGGTAGCTGGACTCGACATCGGCTCCGCGAAGACCACCGCGATCATCGCCGAAGTCGTCGGCGACCTGCCGAAGCATCCCACCATCCGCGTCCTCGGCGTCGGCCAGGCGAAGACGATGGGGATGCGCCGCGGCGTCGTCGCCGACATCGAGGAGACGACACGCTCGATCCGGAAAGCGGTGCAGGACGCCGAGCGGATGGCGGGGGTCGAGGTCGAGGCGGTGTACGCCGGGATCGCCGGTGAGCACGTGCGGGCGATGACGAGCAGCGGGATCGTCGCCGTGAATGGCGCCGAGATCACGCGGGCGGACGTCGATCGCGCCAACGAGGTCGCGCGCGCGCAGGCGATTCCGCAGGACCGCGAGCTGCTGCACGCGATCCCGCAGGAGTACGCGGTCGATCGCAATGAAGGAATCCGCGACCCCGTCGGGATGATCGGGATGCGGCTCGAGGTCGAGATGTACCTCGTGACGATCGGCAGCTCACCGGCGGTGAACCTGCGCAAGAGCGTCGAACGCGCCGGTTACGAAGTCCGCGAGCTGGTGCTCGAGCCGCTGGCGAGCGCGCTCTGCGTCCTCACCGAGGACGAGAAGGAGCTCGGCGTCGCCCTCGTCGAGATGGGCGCCGGCACCACCGACCTCGCGATCTTCCACGAGGGAAAGATCCGCCACCTCGGCACGATCAACTACGGCGGCAACAACGTCACGAGCGACATCGTCCACGGTCTCGGTGTCACGCAGGCCGATGCCGAGCGGTTGAAGGAGCAGTACGGCTGCGCGTACGAACCGATGGTGAAGTTCGGCGAGACGATCCAGCTGCCGAGCACTCTCGCGCAGGGCGACCGGCAGATCCCGCGCGAGCTGCTCGCGCACATCATCCATCAGCGGATGGACGAGATCTTCGACCTCGTCTCGCGCGAGATCGCGAACGCGGGGTACGCGGGGAAGCTGTCGGCGGGGATCGTGCTCACCGGTGGCGCGGCGGCGATGACCGGCGCCGCGGAGCTGGCGTCCGACTCCTTCGGCACGGGGGTGCGGGTCGGTTCGCCGATCGAGAACGTCGGGGGGCTGAGCGACTCGGTCGATTCGCCGCGCTTCGCGACGGTAGTCGGCTTGGCGCAGTACGGGGCGCACCGGCTGCACATCAACGGCGCCACGGCGAACGCGCGCGGCGCGGCCCGCGGCGTCGGGGACGGACAGGTCGATCGCTTCGCCCGCCGCGTGAAGGACTGGCTGCAGGACTTCTTTTAGGGCGGGGCTCGTCGAGCCGGCGGCCGACGCTGCACGCCGAAGTTCTCTGCCCCCGTCGGGAGGGCCGTTAGCCATTAGCTGTTAGCTGTCAGCAACGGCGTCGAAGGCTGGAACTTCGACGCCGTTTTTCCACGCTGTTGCTCAACGCTAACGGCTAATGGCTAACAGCCGATCAACCGGCCAAGGCGGCCCCACGATCAAATTCCTGATATCCACGTCCCGCTTGTGGATAACTTCCAAGCAAGAAACTTTGAAATCTTTTCCGAGATGACTCGTCACAACTGCGGGTATGGTCTTGGAGAAAAAAGCTGTTAGATTCGCGTCGCGCCACGAATTCGCCCCACCACTGGCGCGCGACTTATCCACAGCGCCATGCTTTGCCGTCC
>DASSZC010000250.1:0-3972 GCA_035702925.1 Gemmatimonadaceae bacterium
AACTACGGCTTTCCCGAGAGCCACGCCTGGTCGTTCGCGCTGATCGCCTACGCGACGGCGTACCTCAAGGCGCACCACCCGACCGAGTTCACCGTCGGGATCCTCAACGCGCAGCCGATGGGGTTCTACTCGGTGTCGACGCTGGTGCAGGACGCGCGGCGGCATGGAGTGGAGGTGCGGCTCCCCTGCCTCGCCGGGGGCGCCGCCGACTGCACCGCCGAGGAGACGGACGATCCGGCGCGGCCGGCGCTGCGGCTCGGGTGGCGGTTCATCCGCGGGATCGGCGACAAGTCGCTCGACGCGTTAGGCGCGGCGCGGGCGGGGGGTGAGTTCGACGGGATCGCCGACGTCGTCCGCCGGGCGCGGCTGACGCGGGCCGACGCGACCGCCCTCGCCCGGGCGCACGCCTTCGCGGCGTGGGAGCCCGACCGCCGCCGCGCGGCCTGGCAGGCGCTGCGCGTCGTCGGCGACACCCTCCCGCTCGCCCCGTCGCGCGCCGACAGCTTCGCCCCGCGGCCGGTCGAGCACCATGCCGGCGTCGTCGCCGACTACAACGCGTTAGGGCTGTCGATCTCCGGGCACCCGATGGAGCGCTTCCGTCCCTGGCTGCGGAAGATCGGGGCGCGCGACAGCATCGAGCTGCAGCAGTGCCGCAATGGGGAGCAGGTGATCATCGGCGGGCTGGTGATCGTCAGGCAGCGGCCGCAGTCGGCGAAGGGGACGGTGTTCATCCTCCTCGAGGACGAGCACGGGCAGACGCAGGTGATCGTCTCGCGGAAGATGGATGAGGCGCATCGCGAGGTCGTCCGCTTCTCGACCTTTCTCGCGGTGTACGGGCGCGTCGAGCGCGATGGGCCGATGGCATCGCTGGTGGCGACCGCCTTCAAGCAGCTCGACGAGCGGGTCGAGGGGGACGGGGGCGCGGGCGCTGAGGTGCTCACTTACCGGTCGCATGACTTTCATTGAGAGCAGATATGTGACCTGCCGCACGCCGCACTTCGTTGCGCCCGACCCAATGGCTCAGTCCGTTTAATGAAAGCGCCGTTCGCTCACCGCAAACGGCCAATGGCCAACGGCTGCCGTCACGAGGACCGCCATGCGCACGCTGACCACCACCGCCCTCACCGCCGCACTCGCCCTAACCGCTGCCTGCGGCGGCTCGAGCGGGCCACGCCCGTACGTTCCGCCCGTCCCCTTCGACGAGCCGATCGTCGCGATGCGCGACGTCCGGCTGGCGGGCGCGGGACTCACCGGCGGTTCGATGGACATCGTCGTCAGCGTCTACAACCCGAACGACTACGCGGTGCAGACGCCGCGGCTGACGTATCACCTCCTCGTCGACACGGCGCGCGTGGCGAGCGGTGACTACGACGCGATCCTCGAGCTCCCGGCGCGCGACTCGGCGCAGATCCGGATCCCGGCGACGTTCAGCTACGCGAGCATGCGCAACGCCGGACGCAGCGCGGCGAGCGTGGGCGCGGTGAGCTACCGGATGGTCGGGCGGATCTCGGTCGGCACACCGTACGGACGCCTGTCGGCGCCATATGATCGCACCGGGCGCTTCGCGCCGCTCAGCATTCCGATGAGTGGGCTGGGCGGACTGCTCGGACACTAGGCTGAACTCGACAGCGGGGAGCGTCGCCGGTCGGCGACGCTCCCCCTCGCCGCTGGCGGTCGCTAGCTTCACCGGAGCAATGCGCCGCTCCCTCTGGAACCGGACCCTCTCCGCGATCTTCGCGCTCTGGCTCGCCTTCGCGTTAGGCGATGCCGGGTTCGCCCATCACCATTGCCCGATGCACGACGGGCCGCTGCCGCCGGCAGCGTCGGGTGGTGGCACGCACCAGGGCGGGCATGCCTCGCACGGCGACCACGGCGCACCGGAGCCGGGCGCACATCACCTCTGCACCTGCATCGGCGCGTGCAGCGCGTCGAGCGGCGCGATCGCGCTCCGCGAACCGGCCGAGCTGCCGGCAGGGGGCATCGCCTTCGTCAGCGACTCGGCGCCGGACCACGGCGAAATCACGGCGCCCAGTCCGCGCGCGCCCTTCACCCTGCCCTTCGCGAACGGACCTCCCCGGCAGATCGCCTGACGCGATCCACCGGCCGCGCATTCGCGCCGCCGGTCCAATTCGAGAACCGGCCCCGCGCACGCGCGCTCGCCGGTCGAATCCCTGGGGAGACATGTACAACATCCGTTCGTTCCTGCGGCGCGCCCTGCCACTGGCCGCGCTGCTGGCGCTCGCCCCGCCGCTCGCACGGGCGCAGGGTGATGCAGTCGTGCGTGGCCGCGTGACCGCCGCCGATGGAGCGCCCGTCGCCGGTGCGTTCATCATCGTCGACAGTGCGACGCAGCCCTCCACTCAGACCGACGCCGCCGGGCGCTACTCGATCAACGGGCTGACAGGCGGCGCTCACACGATCACCGCTCGGCGCGCCGAGTTCAGGCCGGCGACGATCTCGGTGATCGCCGGGGACTCGGCGATCGCCGCGGACATCGTCCTGCAGCCGGCGGCGACCGCGCTCGCCGCGGTCACCGTGATCGGGAGCCGGGGCGACCTCGCCGAGACGCGCGCGCGGCTGCAGCAGGTGCCCGGCGCGGTCGCCCTGATCGATCGTTCGGCGATCGCCTCGACCCGCCAGGCCAACCTGAACGACGTGCTGCGGATGACTCCCGGCGTGTACGTGCAGTCGCGGTTCGGGGCGGCCGACGAGAGCCAGATCTCGGTGCGCGGCTCCGGGCTGCGGTCGAACTTCCACGCCCGCGGGATCAACCTCCTCGTGAACGGGATGCCGTATCGCAACGCCGACGGGTTCACGGACTTCGAGTCGCTCGAGCTGCTGACGACCGAGGCGATCGAGGTCTACAAGGGGGCGAATGCCTTCCGCTACGGGGGATCGACACTCGGCGGCGCGATCAACATGCAGACGAAGACCGGGCGCACCGCCTCGCCGTTAGGCATCTTCGCCGAGGGTGGGAGCTACGGCTTCCGGAAGGGGCAGCTGTCGTCGGGCGCCGAGCACGGCGCGTTCGACTACTACGCGAGCTTCGCGCGGACCTCGCTCGACGGCTACCGTCGCTGGTCCGACCAGGGGCGCGACCGGTTCAACTTCCATGCGGGCTACCGGCTGACGCCGACCATCGACGCGCGCGCCTTCTACATGGCGGCGAAGGTCCACGAGCACCTCCCGGGCTCGGTCGACGCCGCGACGCTGGACAGCGCACCACGCCGCGCCGATCCGGTCAACGTGGCCAATCGGTGGGGACGCGAGTACACCCTCCACCACCTGGGCGTTCAGCTCCGCACGCAGCTCAGCGCGACGCAGCGGCTCGAGGTCAGCCCGTACATGCAGTACCGGGACATCGACCACCCGATCTTCGAGGTGATCGCGCAGGTGAGCCACGACTGGGGAGCGGAGCTGCGATACGAGAACACGGCGATGCTCGGCGCGCGCGCGAACCGCCTGACGGTTGGCTTCCAGCCGGCGACACTGACGATGCAGAACCGCCAGTACGTCAATGCCGGCGGCGCCCACGGCGCGCTGACCCGCGACGAAGTCGATCGGGTTGGGACCAGCGCACTCTACGCCGAAGACGCGGTCGGCATGACGCCCCGGCTGACACTCACCGCCGGCGCGCGGATCGATCGCACGACGCGGCGGGTGGAAGACCGGTTCCTCGGCAACGGCGACCAGTCCGACGTGCAGCGCCTCACCCCGGTCACGCCACGGGCTGGGCTCCTCTGGTCGTTAGGCAGCACCGGGCAGCTCTTCGCCAATGCGAGCCGCACCGTCGAGCCGCCGCTGCTCCTCGAATTGACCAGCTTCGGCAATCCGGGCGGCTTCAACGGGCTGCGGGCGCAGGACGCCTGGCAGTACGAGCTCGGCGCGCGTCGGCACGGAGGCGGTACGTCGTGGGAGGTGAGCGCGTACGACGTCGAACTGCGCAACGAAATCGCCAACGTGAACGTGCCG
>DASSZC010000510.1:0-3473 GCA_035702925.1 Gemmatimonadaceae bacterium
TCTCGGTGTCTCGCAAAAACAGACTGTCACGACGCCCGGATGCCGAGGAGTAAGGCCGACATACCGGGAGGCCGCGGCTCCGAGGAGCGGATCAGCAAACAGCCGCAGTTCACACCGCCTCACCCAAGACCGCCGTCCCTCGACGCTGACGGCTAATGGCTAACGGCCGCCCTCACAGGTCCTTCGCGTACACTCCCTTGTACCGGCTCACCTCACTGCGCTCGCGGTCGAGCTCAGGGATCTCGCGGCGCTCGAAGCCGTACTTCCTGAAGTAGGCTTCGTCGTTGCTCACCGCGAAGAGGATCGCGTACTCGCGAGTGCGGGCGAGTTGCTCGATCCCCTGCACGAGCGCGCGGCCGACGCCGCCGCCCTGGAAGTTCGGGGAGACGGCGAGGGAGCGCAGCTCGGCGATGCTCGGGGAGTATTCGTCGAGGTAGGCGCAGCCGACGATCCCTTCGCCCTGGACCTCGGCGACGACGAAGTTGTGGGCGTAGGTCGCGATGAAGTCCTCGCTGCGGGGAAGCAGCGTTCCGCTGGGGACGAACAGGTCGATCAGCGCGCGGACGCTGATGGCGTCGCGCGGGGTCGCGGCCCGGACGGTGATCGCTGCCTTCGAAGTCTTTTCAGCCATGGTGGGCAAGTTAGTCAGCTCTCCTGCGCTTCGTAGTGTTCCTTCAGGCTGGCGACCACGTGCGGGTCGGCCAGCGTCGTCGTGTCGCCTAACGCTCTTCCCTCGGCGATGTCGCGGAGGAGACGGCGCATGATCTTCCCCGAGCGCGTCTTCGGCAGGTCGGCGCTGAAGAGGATGTCATCGGGACGGGCGATCGCCCCGATCTTCTCGGCGACGAAGTCGCGCAGCTCGTCGCGCAGCTCGAGCGAGGGATGCTTTCCTTCGCGCAGGGTGACGAACGCCGCCAGCGCCTGCCCCTTCAGCTCGTGCGCGCGCCCGACCACCGCTGCCTCGGCGACCGCCGGATGCTCGACCAGCGCCGACTCGACCTCCATCGTCCCGATCCGGTGGCCGGCGACGTTCAGCACGTCGTCGACACGGCCAAGGATCCAGAAGTAGCCGTCGTCGTCGCGCTTCGCGCCGTCGCCAGCGAAATAATAATCAGGGTGCGCCGGCCACTTCGAGAAATAGGTGTCGACGTAGCGCTTGTCGTCGCCCCAGATCGTGCGCAGCATCGAGGGCCACGGCCTCGTCATCGCCAGCAGTCCGCCCCCGGTCTTCATCGTGTTGCCGGCGGTGTCGACGAGCTGCGCGCTGTAGCCGGGGAGGGGGAAGGTCGCGCTCCCCGGCTTCGTCTCGGTGATGCCGGGGAGGGGCGAGATCACGATCGCGCCGGTCTCCGTCTGCCACCAGGTGTCGACGATCGGGCAGCGACCTCCACCGATGACGTCGCGATACCACATCCACGCCTCGGGGTTGATCGGCTCGCCGACGGAGCCGAGGAGCCGGAGGCGCGACAGGTCGTGCTTCTTCGGATGCTGGTCTCCCCACTTCATGAAGGCGCGGATCGCGGTCGGCGCGGTGTAGAGGATCGTCACCCCATGGCGCTCACAGATGTCCCAGAAGCGATCCTTCTCCGGCCAGTCGGGGGCGCCCTCGTACATGACGCAGGTCGCGCCGTTGGCGAGCGGACCGTAGACGAGGTACGAGTGTCCCGTCACCCAGCCGACGTCGGCGGTGCACCAGAAGACGTCGTCCTCCTTCAGGTCGAAGACGTACTTCGTCGTCATCGCGACGCCGGTGAGGTAGCCGCCGGTCGTGTGGACGATCCCCTTCGGCTTGCCGGTCGTGCCTGACGTGTAGAGGATGTAGAGGACGTCCTCGGAGTCCATCGGCACCGGCGCGTGCTTGGCCGAGGCGCGGGCCATGAGGCGGTGCCACCAGAGATCGCGCCCGTCCTGCATCGTCGCGAACGCCTCATCTCCCTCGGCGCCGGGGCGGCGCCTGACGACCACCACCTTCTCGACCGACGGGCATTCCTCGAGCGCCTTGTCGACGTTGCGCTTGAGGGGGACGACCTGGCCGCGGCGATAGCCGCCATCCGCCGTTATGACGACCTTCGCCTGCGCGTCGTTGACGCGGTCGCGCACCGAGTCGGGGGAGAAGCCGCCGAAGATCACCGAGTGGATCGCGCCGATGCGGGCGCAGCCGAGCATGGCGATCGCCGCCTCGGGGATGAGCGGCAGGTAGATGACGACGCGGTCGCCCTTCTTCACGCCTAACGCTTCGAGCATGTTGGCGCACTTCTGGACCTCGACGTAGAGGTCCCAGTAGGTCAGGGTGCGGCGGTCGCCGGGCTCCCCCTCCCAGACGAGCGCCGCCTTGTTGCGCCGCGGGCCGGTGACGTGCCGGTCGACGCAGTTGTACGAGGCGTTGAGCTTTCCGCCGACGAACCACTTCGCGTGCGGTGGGGTCCAGTCGAGCGCCTTCGTCCACGGTGTCGTCCAGGCGAGCTCGCGCGCCATCCCCTCCCAGAAGCCGACCGGGTCGGCGGCGGCGTAGTCGTACAGCTCGCGACTCGAGATGTGGGCGGCACGCCGGAACGCGGGATCGGCCGCGAACTTCCGGTTCTCCGTCAGCAGGACGTCGATATCTGTCATGACCCGGCGGGTGGGGTGAGCGGGACGGGGCGCGCGGAGCCATCGTTTGGCGGCGTCCGGTCCAGTCTCCCAATGGTGGCGGACGTTGCCCGCGCGGGCAAGCCCGGACAGCGCGCTTCGGCGCCGCGCTGCCATCGCTCACTCGATCGTCGCGCTTGACACGATCCGCGGGCGCGGCATCTTCGCGGCTGGCCTACCCACCGAGCGTCGGCGGTCGCGACGCATCCCACTTCCGAAGAGCTCATGTCGACAGCCGCGATCGGCGTTCCACCCGGCGCACCCCCTCGCGAATTGACGGCCCAGGAGATCAGGCGGGTGATCTTCGCCTCGTCGCTCGGCACCGTCTTCGAGTGGTACGACTTCTACCTCTACGGGTCGCTGGCCGCGGTCATCAGCAAGCAGTTCTTCTCCGGGGTGAACCCGACGGCGGCGTTCATCTTCGCGCTGCTCGCCTTCGCCGCCGGCTTCGCGGTGCGCCCCTTCGGCGCGATCTTCTTCGGACGGATCGGGGACATCGTCGGGCGGAAGTACACCTTCCTCGTCACGATCCTGATCATGGGGTTGTCGACGTTCGCCGTCGGCGTGCTTCCGACCTACGCGCAGATCGGACTGGCGGCGCCGGTGATCCTGATCCTCGCTCGCCTCCTCCAGGGGCTCGCCCTCGGCGGCGAGTACGGGGGCGCGGCGACGTACGTGGCCGATCACGCGCCACCGGGCAAGCGCGGCGCGCACACGAGCTGGATCCAGACGACGGCGACGCTCGGCTTCTTCCTCTCGCTCGCGGTCATCCTCGTCACGCGGCGCGCGCTCGGCGAGACGGCTTTCCGCGCGTGGGGCTGGCGGGTGCCCTTCCTCGTCTCGGC
>DASSZC010000232.1:0-4208 GCA_035702925.1 Gemmatimonadaceae bacterium
GCCTCGGTGGCGCCGTTCCGCAGTCCTCACCGCCTAACGCTCGCCACCCCCTCGAGCAGCCGGTCGATCTCGTCGGGTGTCGTGTAGATCGCGCACCCTGCCCTGACGAGCCCGGAGTCGGCGAGGCCGAGCTTTTCGACGATCGTCGAGGCGTAGAAGTCGCCGTGCGAGGCGAAGACGCCCCGCTCGGCGAGGTGGGTGACGACACGCTCGGAGTCAACGCCCGTCACCGTGAAGGCGGCGGTCGGGGTGCGCGCGGCTCCGGGGGCGACGCCGTAGCGGGTAACGCCGGGGATCGCGCCGAGTCCGTCCCAGAGGCGGGCGAAGAGCTCGCGCTTGCGGGTGTGGAACTCGGCGAAGGCGCGCTCGAGCCGGGCGCGGCGCGTCGGGCCGTTGCCGAGGCTGGCGAGGAAGTCGACGGCGGCGGCGGAGCCGGCCATCGATTCGTGGGACTGGGTGCCGGTCTCGATGCGCTCGGGGGAGCTGTCCGGCGCGGGGCGGAGCTTCGGGACGTCGAGCTGCTCGACGAGCGACTTGCGGCCGAAGAGGATGCCGGCGTGCGGGCCGTAGAACTTGTAGGCCGAGCAGGCGAGGAAGTCGCAGCCGATCGCCTTCACGTCGACGAGGTTGTGGGGCGCGAAGTGGACGGCGTCGACGAAGCTGAGGGCGCCGGCCTCGCGGGCGAGGCGGCAGACGCGAGCGACGTCGGTGACGGTGCCTAACGCGTTGGAGGCGGCGCCGACGGCGACGAGGCGGGTCTTCGGGCCGAGCAGGCTGGCGAGGTGGTCGAGGTCGACCGTTCCCGCCTTCTCGTCGGCGCGGGCCATTCGCACGGTGACACCGCGGTCTCGCTCGAGGGCGAGCCAGGGATCGACGTTGGCGCGGTGATCGAGCTCGGTGACGATCACCTCGTCGCCCTTCCCCCACCCCCTGCCTAACGCGCGGCCGAGGTGGAAGGTGAGCGACGTCATGTTCTGGCCGAAGGCGATCTCGTCGGGCGAGGCGTTGAGGAAGTCGGCGAGCGCCTCGCGGGCGCCGGCGATGATCGCGTCGGTCTCGACGCTGGTCGGGTACGCCCAGTGGGTGTTCGCGTTGTGGTGGAGCAGGTAGTCGGACATCGCCTGCACCACCGCGCGCGGGACCTGGGTCCCCCCCGGCCCGTCGAAATAGGCGACGGGGTGGCCGAGGTGCCGGCGCTCGAGCGCGGGAAAGTGCGAGCGGACTTCGGCGATCCCGGCGGCGCCCGGGTGCTGGCTCGGGTGGGAGCCGGAGATGCGGGCCATCGTCATTGGATCTCGGTCCCCGACCACTGCTCGACCAGCTTGACCGCCTCGACGTGATCGGCCTCCTCGCCTAACGCGAGACGGGCGGTGCGGAAGAGCTCCGAGGTGAGCTGGAGGAGCGGTGACGACACCTTCTGCGCACGGGCGAAGTCGGCGGCGATGCGGAGGTCCTTATCGAGCAGCGCGAGCTTGAAGGTACGCGGGAAGGCTCGCGTCATCACGCGCTGGGGAAAGAGGTTCTCCGAGGTGTTCGAGCGGCCGCTCGATGCGTTGATGACGTCGAGGGCGATGTTCGGGTTGACGCCGGCCTTGGTCAGCGCGGCAAGCCCCTCGGCGGCGGCCCAGATGTGGACGGCGAGCATCGCGTTGTTCACGGCCTTGATCGCGTCACCGGCGCCGACGTCGCCGCAGTGGACGATCTTCCTGCCGAACGCCTCGAGTACGGGCCGGGCCTTCTCGACGTTCGCCGCGCTCCCCCCGCACATCACGGTGAGGGTCCCCTGCTCGGCGCCGCTGACGCCGCCGCTGACGGGGGCATCGATGAAGCCGACTCCCGCCGCCGCGAGGCGGTGGGCGATGCGGCGCGAGCCCTCGGGATCACCCGAGGTGCAGTCGATGACCAGCGCGCCGCGCTGCAAGCCGGCGAGCAGGCCAGTCGGGCCATCGAGGATCTGCTCGACCTCGTTCGACGTCGGGAGGCAGGTGACGACGATGTCGCGTCCGGCCACCGCCTCGGCGGGGGTGCGCGCCTGGCTCGCCCCGTGGTGGGTCGATGCGAAGGCGACGGCGCGCGACGCGGTGCGGTTCCAGACGGCAAGGTCGAAGCGGCGGGCGAGCTGGCGGGCCATCGGCGCACCGATGGCGCCGAGCCCGAGGAAGGCGACTCGAGTCATTGAGAGGCGGGGCGAGGGTACGCCGTAACTTCGCCCCCTCTCACCGCGCGGCGGAAGGGCGCGGCGGCGGATTATCTTTGGCTCGTGCCTCTCTTCACCATCACCGCGAACATCGCCGGCATGCACAGCGTGCACGCCGCCCGTGCCATCTATACCGCGCTCGCCGCGGTGCCCGGGGTCACGACCGCCGAGGTCGTGCTCGGGCGGGCAGTCATCGAGCACGACGGGCGGGCGACGGTCGAGGCGGTCCGCGATGCGGTCGCCGTCGCCGGGTGCGAGCTGCTGGAAACGACGGAGGAGCGGCAGCGATCGCTGCCGCTCCTCTGAGGTCGCCGGTCCGGGCCGGCGGGACTGCCTAACGTTCAGCGCGCGTGACCGGCGGGGCCTGAGCGCTACAGGCTGAGCCAGTACGACGCCTTGATGAGGAGAGTGTTGTCGGGATGCGCCCGGAACAGGTCGCGGTAGTCGCGCCGAGCGGCGAACTGCCCGTAGTTCCGGTCGTACTGCTCGCGGCCCTGCTGCCAGACCACGAAGATCGATGAGCCGGGGCGATACTCCCAGCGCACCACCGCATTGGTGTTCAGCGCCTTGTAGTTGAAGTCGCGGGTGCTTGCGTCGAAGCCGGCGAACGCCGCGGCGTTCGCGTAGTCGAACGGCGTGTACAGCTTGTAGCGGTCGGCGTACGAGGCGGCGCGGGGGTCGTTCAGCTCGCGCAGCTTCGTGTAGTGACCGACGGTGACGTAGGGCGCGACGTACGCCTGGAAGGTCAGCGTCGGCGTCGCCGTGTAGTCGAAGCGGGTCGTCATCGACAGCGTGCGCTGGTCGAGCCGCGCGAAGCTGTAGTGAGTGGAGTAGCTCGAGTCGCTGTTCATCGTGTCGAAGCGCCCGAACCACTGCGTGTCGTTGATGTCGTGCTGGAAGTGCGGCCCCGCCGAGAAGGTCAGGCGATCCGATGCACGGTAGTCGACCTGTGGATCGACGAAGAATCCGTGCGAGCGGTTGCCGTCCGCCTGGAAGGCGCCCATGAAGAAGTTCGGGGTGATGCGCTTCCGCGAGTCGCCATTGAAGCCGAACCAGGGGCTGAGGCTCTTCGAGCTGCGGACAGCGGGACCGCCGCGGCTGGCGCGATCATCGTATGTCGGCACCCAGCCGTTGCTGCTGATACCAGTGTGGATCCACCACGTCGACGGCAGCTGGATGTGGTAGTTGATGTTCCCGCCGAGCTCCGTCTGCATGCCGTCCGTCGTCCACCCCGACCACTCGTTGAAGTTCAGGCGCGCCTGGCGGTACCACGAGGTCGGCTTGTTGTACTGCAGCTGCTGCCAGCCGGAGAAGGAACGCTGGTCGGCGCGGGAGAGATAGCCGACGTCGTTGATCTCGAAGCCCGGCGAGAGGACGCGGTAGCTGAAGTTGAAGCGGGTGATGCCGCCGCCGACCTTGCTGAACGAGAGGTTCTCCGCCGTTCCGCTGAGCCGGGTCGCGGTGGAATCGTAAGGCAGGTCGACATCGGGACGCCCGTAGTTGTGGCGCGAGTCGAGTTGCAGGATGTCGATCGCCGCCGGCGTCCCGCTGATCGTGCTCGCCGCGACGAAGCCATTCAGCTCGAAGTTGTCCTTGAGGAAGCGGTGCCGCGCGTCGATGCCGGCGACGTAAGCCGAACGGGCGAGCGAGCGCGAGGTGAAGTCGTCGAGCGAGCGGTTGGTCGCCGTCGCCATGATGCCGATGCTCGACTTGCCGTGACGGAAGTCCTGCGCGACCCGGCCGACGAGGTAGTTGGTCCGCGGCTCGGCGACGAGGCTGCCGATCACCGGGCCATAGGCCTTCCGCTGATCGGTCACCGCGTCGAAGACGCCGAGTTGCAGGCCGGACTCGGTGCGCCCGGTGAGCTTCGCCGCGCCGATGATCGGCGTCGATTGGCTGACGCTCGCGGCGGGATCGTAGTTCCCCTGGATCTGGTCGTTGAGGTGCGGACGGCGGCCGATGCGGCGCGAGTAGAACAGGCCGCTGCAGTTGCCATCGTTGCAGTTGAGAT
>DASSZC010000042.1:0-4827 GCA_035702925.1 Gemmatimonadaceae bacterium
CGGTCGGCGCACCGCTGTCGACGCCGGCGGAGCTCGGGAGCGTCGTGGTCGGCGTGCGCGGAGGCGCCCCGGTATACCTGCGCAACGTCGCCGACGTCGCGGAGGGGTTCGGGGAAACGACGAGCTACGTCTCGCACGAGGGACGGACCGGGCCCGCCGAAAGCGCGGTCACGATCGCGGTCGCCAAGCGGAAGGGGGCCAACGCGACAGCGGTGACGCACGCCGTCCTCGAGCGGGTCGATGCGGCGAAAGGCCGCCTGCTCCCGCGGTCGGTGACGCTCGACGTGACGCGCGACTACGGGGAGACCGCGGGGGAGAAGGCGCGCGAGCTGATCCTCCACCTCATCATCGCCACCCTCTCGGTGACGCTGCTGATCTGGCTCTTCCTCGGCTGGCGGGAGGCGGCGGTGGTCCTCGTGGCGGTGCCGGTGACGCTGGCACTGACGCTGTTCGTCTACTACGCGTTAGGCTACACGCTGAACCGGATCACCCTCTTCGCCCTGATCTTCTCGATCGGCATCCTCGTCGACGACGCGATCGTGGTCGTGGAGAACATCTACCGCCACCTGCGGATGGGCGACCGCACGCCGGAAGTGGCGGCGGTCGAGGCGGTGGACGAGGTCGGCAACCCGACCATCCTCGCCACCTTCACGGTGATCGCGGCGATCCTGCCGATGGCGTTCGTCAGCGGGATGATGGGACCGTACATGCGGCCGATCCCGGTGGGCGCATCCGTCGCGATGCTGGCCTCGCTCGCGGTCGCGTTCATCGTCACGCCGTACATGGCGTACCGGCTGCTCAAGGGGCACGTCCACGCGGCGCCGATGCCGCACGACCGCGCGCACGAGGAGGAGGAGGCGTCAGGGTTCGCGCGCTTCTACGCTCGCGTGATGACCCCGCTGATGGACCGCCGCGCCCTCCGGCTCGGCTTTTATGGCGGCGTCGTCGCGCTGCTCTTCGTGTCGGTCGGGCTGCTGTTCGTGAAGGCGGTGAAGGTCAAGATGCTCCCCTTCGACAACAAGAGCGAGTTCCAGGTGGTGCTCGACATGCCGGAGGGCACGACCCTCGAGACCTCGAACGCGTTAGGCAGGGAGATCGCCGGCTACCTGCGGCGATTCCCCGAGGTGGAGAGCACCGAGGTGTACGCGGGCACCGCGGCTCCCTTCAACTTCAACGGCCTCGTCCGGCACTACTTCATGCGCACGGGCGCCAACGTCGCCGACGTGCAGGTGAACCTGGTGCCGAAGGGGGACCGTTCACGGCAGAGCCATGCGATCGCCGTGGCGGTGCGTCCGGGGATCGATTCGATCGCCCGGCGCTACAGCGCCTCGGCGAAGGTCGCCGAGATTCCCCCCGGCCCGCCGGTGCTGTCCACCCTCGTCGCGGAGGTATACGCGGGGGATGACGCCACGCGCCTCGAGGCGGCGAAGCAGGTGAAGCACGTCTTCGAGACGACGCCGGGGGTCGTCGACGTCGACTGGACGGTCGAGGCACCGCAGCAGAAGCGCGACTTCCGCGTCGACCGCGTGAGCGCCGCGGCGGCGGGGGCCAGCGTCGAGCAGATCACGCAGACGCTCTACCTCGCGCTCTCCGGCGCGTCGACGGGGATCACCACCTCGCCGACGGCGCGCGAAGGGACGGCGATCGTCGCCCGCTTGCCGATCGAGCAGCGCTCATCGGTCGATGCGCTGCTGGCGCTGCCGATCGCGACGGCGACTGGTCCGCAGCCGCTCGCGCGGTTCGTGACCGTGCTGCCGTCGGCCCGGGAGAGCAGCCGGATGCGGAAGGACCTGCGCCCGGCGATCTACGTGACCGGTGATGTTGCCGGCGCGATCGAGTCCCCGGTCTACGCGATCATGGAGATGAACACGAAGCTCGACGCGATCCGCGTGAATCGCGCGCACATCGCCCGCTACAACTCGGTGCAGCCGGAACGGCTGTCGGAGACGGCGATCAAGTGGGACGGCGAGTGGCAGGTGACGATCGAGGTGTTCCGCGATCTCGGACTCGCCTTCGCGATCGTGCTCGTGCTGATCTACGTGCTCGTCGTCGGCTGGTTCCAGTCGTTCAAGATCCCCCTCGTGATCATGGCGCCGATCCCGCTGACGCTGATCGGCATCCTCCCGGGCCACGCGATCAGCGGCGCCTTCTTCACGGCGACGTCGATGATCGGGATGATCGCGCTGGCAGGGATCATCGTCCGCAACTCGATCCTGCTCGTCGACTTCATCCAGCTCGCCGAGGCGCGCGGACGTCCGCTGCGCGAGGCGGTGCTCGAGGCGGGCGCGGTGCGCTTCCGCCCGATCGCGCTCACCGCGGCCGCGGTCGTCGTCGGCGGGCTGGTGATGGTCCTCGACCCGATCTTCCAGGGACTCGCCGTCGCCCTGATGAGCGGCGCCGTCGTCGCGACGCTGCTGACGATGATCGTCGTCCCGATCCTCTACTGGGAGCTCGGCCGCCGCGAGGCGGGGGAGCTCCCCACACCGGAGCGCAGCGATGAAGATGCTGATGGTGGTCTACACCGGCACGAACCCGCAGCGAGTTTCGTCGCTGCTTGACCGTCACCACGCCGGCGGGTACACGGAATTTCGCAACGCGCACGGGTTGGGGAGCACGGGGCGGCGCGACGGCTCGCGCGCGTGGCCGGGTGAGTCGACGCTCTTCCTCAGCGTGGTCCCCGCTCCGCAGTCGGAGGAGCTCGTCGCGCGCCTCCGCGCCGAAACGACGGAGCTCCCCGCCGGGGAGCGACTGCACGTCGCCGTATTACCGACCGAGAGCTTCTTCTGATCCGATCGCCGTGCGATCAGGTCACCCCATCTTCAGCCAACGATTCTCATGTGCCAGGACCAGGTCATCCGCCGCTTCGCCGGCGTCTTCATTCTCCTTTCGCTGGCGCTCGGCTACTGGGTGAGCCCGGCGTGGCTGCTCTTCACCGCCTTCGTCGGGCTCAACCTGCTGCAGTCGAGCTTCACGGCGGTGTGCCCGCTCGAGCGCGTGCTCGGGCGCTTCGGGTTGGCTGGGTGCGCCCGGCGGGACCCGGGTGCGTAGGGGATCGAGCGACGGCAACGGCGCCGGCGCGAGCCTACGATGGGCGTGGAGACCGGCTCGCGCCGGCAAGACTGTGACTTCAGCGGAGGAAACTGCCATGGCTGCCGATTCTTCGCGTCCGCCGATGGTGATCACGCACGAAGGCGGGATGAAGTTCGCCGCGCAGGTGCGCTCGCATCGCATCGTCGTCGACCAGCCAGAGCGTGCGGGGGGCAGCGACACCGGACCGATGCCGATCGAGCTGCTCGGAGTCTCGCTCGGCACCTGCGTCGCGCTCTACGTGCAGCAGTTCTGCCAGAGCCGGGATATTCCGTACGAGGGGATGCGGGTCCAGGTGCAGCAGCACAGCGCCGCCAACCCCAACCGGATCGGAGAGTTCGTGCTGCGCATCGTCCTGCCGACGGAGCTTCCCGAGCACCAGGAAGAGATGCTCGAGCGCGTCGCGGCCAGCTGCCCCGCGCACCACACCCTCACGCAGGGCGCGAGGGTGACGGTGCACGTCGAGATGGGGGAACGGATCGTCTGCTAGCCTGACAGGCGGCTGGTGCGGACTCGCCGTTCGGTCGGTACGAGCGTCACGACGGCGAGCAGCACCGCCGCGAGGGCAAGCGCGACGATGACGGCGGGCATGTGCAGGACCGTCGCGAGGGTGATCTTTCCGTAGTCGAGGGGCTTGATGAGCGAGCCCTGGATGAGCGTGTACACGAGCGTGAAGACGAGCGCGCCCGTGATCCCGCCAAGAAGCGCGGCAAAGGCGTCGCGCCGTCCTTCTCCCATTCCGACGACGCAGGTGCCGGGGCAGTAGCCGCCGATCGCGAAGCCGGTCCCGAAGATCAGCCCTCCGACGACGACGCCGACGACGTACGTCGGCTTGATGTCGAAGTGCATCGGCATCCAGAGGCTCATCACGTAAACGACCACCGTCCCGACCGCGATCGTGGTCGCCATGAACTTGATGATCGAGATGTTCTCGAGTCGCAGGCTCGAAAGGATCATGCGCGGGCTCGACGCGCCGACACGCTGGATGAGCGCACCCATGGCGATGCCGACGAGGAGCGCGTAGAAGAACGTCATCTCAGTACCCTCGCTTGAGGAGGCGGGCGGTGAGTATCCCGCTGCCGAACACCGCGGCCCCGAAGAGCACGCTGCTGACGGCGAGCTGCGTGATCCCGGAGATGATGTGGCCACTGGTGCAGCCACCGGCGAGCCGCGCGCCGAAGAGGATCAGGAAGCCGCCGGCGAACGCGTCGGCGTAGCGCCGGGCGCGGGTGGTCTCTCTCGCGTGGACGGTCTCGATCGCCGGGCCACGCGAGCGGCCGAGCCACGACGAGAGCAATCCGCCGATGAGGAGCCCGACGACGAGCATGGTTTCCGTCGTCAGCAGGCTCCCCATCTTCACGAGGTAGGGGTTGGCCGCCGCATAGTCCGGGGTGACGCGGCGGAGCACGGCGCCGATGAACCGCGGGTACGTGCCCGAGACGCCGATCGGGCCGTAGAGCGCGATCGCCGCCGCGCTCACCAGCCCGAAGGCGATCCCGAGCTTCGCCCAGGGCGGGAGCGCGGTCGCGACGCGTCGCGCCGCGACCGGCGTGGCGAGGGTGGCATTGGTCATGGGACTCTCCATCGATGGTGGAGTATATGACTATACAGCAGTATATGACGGCGCAAGTGCGGCGACGAGGAACCTCCTTCAATCTCCCCTCGCCGCGCGTCGGCCACTGTCGCCGTTTGTCCGACGAGCCGCGGGGGGATCCTCCCCCCCTCCCGGCCGCTCGCGAG
>DASSZC010000017.1:0-4359 GCA_035702925.1 Gemmatimonadaceae bacterium
CGGTGAACGACTCGCCGAGGTCGGGGATCGCGATCCGCATCGGCCACGCTCGCGAGATCGCGCGGGTCACGATCTTGTCCGGCCGCTGCAGCTCGAAGGGATCGCGCACCGGTACCGCGTCGGGAAAGACCTCCAGCCGCCAGATCCCGCGCCGCACGCGGTCGAGGAAATACGCCCCTTCTCCCCCGTAGCTCACCACCGGCGACGACTGGTACCCCGCGACTCGCGCCAGCCGCGCGGGACTCGGCGCGGCGATCTGCGTCGCGCCGGCGTTGAGGTAGGCGTCGGGGGCGGCGAGAACCGCGGAGTTCTCCTCGGAGCTCACGTGGAAATCGCCGAACGTCGTGTTGCGCGGATACGCGCCGTATGACGCGCCCCTCGGCAGCCGCCGCATCGCCTCGGCGGCGATCACCGCGCTCATCGCCTTGCGCGGCGTGTAGGCGAGGCTGAGGTAGTGCGTCTGCCAGCCGAGGTTGCGCGAAGCGGTCGCCTGCATGTCGTAGGCGAACATCGCCGCGAACTGCGCCCCGGCCGAGCGCATCGTACGCGCCATCGCCGGATACATGTAACCCGTGCGCAGGTCCGGTGAATCGAACTCGTAGACGATGCGCGGCAGCTTCGCGACGCGTGGATTGCGCATCGGCTCGTAGCCGTCCACGGTTCGCAGGTAGTTGCCCCGCAGCTCGTGCCCCGAGTTGAGCCCCGTCGGATACCAGCCGAAGGTGATCCCCCCGACCTTCGACCTCGCGATCGGCTCGGCCATCGCGAAGTCCTGGCTCAGGTTGTGGAAGGTGATCGCCTTCGACCTCGTCGCATGGACCGCGTCGACGAGCGCGTCGATGTACCGCACCGAGCCGGCGACGTCGTCGCTGTGGTGCGCCGGCTCGTTGATCATCTCGACGAAGATGATCGCCGGCTCGTCCTAGAGCGCGACGCCGGTGTACGGGTTGACGTGTCGCAGGATCTGCTGGAGGTAATTCACCTGCGCCGTGATCGCCGCGGGGTTGGTACCGAGCTCCGACTTCCTGTAGAAGTTGGCGAATCCAGGCGGCGTCGTGTCGCTCGTCGCGTCCGGCCAGGTGCTCTGGTACGTCGTGATCGGCGAGAAGAGGATGTAGATCCCCCGCTCGCGGGCGCGGGCGATCAGGTAATCCATCAGGTCGAGGTGATCGTTCGCGATCAGGTTCCCGGCATGGTCGCTGTTCTCCCAGTCCCCCCAGAAGGAGATGCGCAGCGCGTCCCATCCCATGCGGGCGAACTGCGCCATGTCCTCGTCGATGAGCTTCTTGCGATCGCTCGTCAGGTAGCCCGCCGCCCGGTAGTCCGACGCCGAGGGAAGCGTATAGTTCGCGCCGAACAGCGCGACCTCCTGCCTCGAATCCGTCCAGCGAATGACTCCGCGCGCGTCGACGTACACGGAGCGCATCGCCTTCGGCGGCGAGGTGCGCTGGCCGGAAGCAGGTGTCGCGACGAGAACGACGAGCGCAATCAGGGCGAGGAGCCGCACCAGCAACCTCCGCATGTTTTCAGAGTGGCGCTTTTGACGCGATTGCTTACAATACAGGCGCGCGCGAGCCGACGATGGCCAGCACTTCCCCCGCACCACCACGTAAGGGGCTTGATGCCGTCACCGTCGCTCATGCCGCTCTCCTGGGAATTCGAAGACAGCGTCCTCATGCTCCGAATGGCCGGAACCTACACCCCGGCCGACCTGCGCGCGGCGATCGGCGCGGCGCTCGCGGATCCGGACCGGCCGCAGCTCGTCGGCCTGGTCGCCGATCTCCGCTGCTCGGAGGCGCTGGCGACGCGCACCCTCGGCGACGCGACGGCGATCATGGGCTTCTTCGCCTATCACGCGCCGTCGTTCGGAAACCGGATGGCGATGGTCGCTCCCGAGGCGGGCGACGACACTCTGCTCCACATGGCGAGCGTCGATCTTCGGACCAGCGGCGTCGATGCCACCACCTTTCGCGACATCGGCGAGGCGGAGGCCTGGATCAGGCGATGACCGATCGACACGCATCATCGCGTGTTCGGCGCCTGCGCACTAAGTTGCGCAATTGGCTGCGCGGCACACGTCGCGGGCCCATGAAGTCCCCCCGACTCGCCCAGTGATGTCCACGACCGCCGCGCCACAAAGCTGCCCGGATCCACACCAGCCGGACCCGCCCGACGACGTTCGACTTCGGCAGCTCGAGAAGAGCCTCGTCGTCGCCCTGGTAACCACCACCGCCGAGGCGGTGCGCGCCGGCGCCGCGGACAGCCATGTTCGCGAGTACGTGCGGTACCTCGACGAGCTCCACTGCCCGCCCGAGCACGTCGTGATCCGCGTGAAGAGACTGCTGCTGCGGGCGACGCGCGGGATGCCCGACCGCAGCGAGGCGGCCGCGCTCTGCGAGGCGATGGTGCTGCGCGCGATCCAGATCTACTTCGAGCGGCACCAGTAGGCGCGGCTGACCCGCGCCGGGCGCCGGGTCAGCCGAGGGGAGACGGATTGTCCCCCTTTTCCCGACGGACGCGGTGTGCGCGGTGACGCATCGTGGTCATGTCCCCTTCGAGAGGGAGCCATGACCAGCCCTGCGATCCGGCTTCGTCACGAGGCCATCCACCCGGTCCAGATCAGCGTCGAGCCGGCCATCGACGAACGCAACCGCCTGACGACGGCGTTCCGGCCGCTGCTGGCGCTGCCGCACCTGATCCTCGTCGGTGGCCCGATCGCGATGTTCTTCTCCTGGACCTCGGAGTCGGAGCCGGGGGGGCTGCGCTACGAGTGGGGCGCGGGCGGGTTGTTCGGCGCCCTCGCGGCGGGCGCGGCGCTCATCGCCTGGTTCGCGATCCTCTTCACCGGGCGCTATCCGCGGGGGCTTCGCGACCTCGTCGCGATGTACCTCCGCTGGCGCGTGCGGGTCGTCGCCTATGCCGCGCTCCTGCGCGACGAATACCCGCCATTCGGCGAAGGCGAGTATCCGGCGGCGATAGAGCTGAGGCAGCCCGACGGACCGCGCGACCGCCTAACGGTCGGCCTCCGCCCGATCCTCGTCATCCCGCAGTTGATCGCGGTCTGGGCGATCGGGATCGCGTGGGCCGTCACGACGATCATCGCCTGGTTCGCGATCCTCGTCACCCGGCGCTACCCGCGAGGGCTCTACAACTTCAGCGTCGGCGCCTTCCGGTGGACGACCCGCGTCGAGGCGTACCTGCTGCTGCTCCACGACGAGTATCCACCGTTCTCGCTCGACTGACCTCTCCGCCACACCATGCGCCTGGAGGCATTATGCGCAACTTTCGAATCTTCACCGCGGTCGCACTGGCGAGCATCGCCGCCGGGTGCGCCTACCGCAGCGGCACTCCCGACACCAATCTCGCGCCGGGCGCACAGTGGACCGTGACGATCGTGCAGACGACAGCGAGCGCGATTCACGGGACCGTCACCTTCGTCCGCACCGAGCCGCAGAACCAGACGCGGGTGATCTTCGCGCTCCGCGACGGGATCGCTAATTCGGTGGTCCCCTGGCACGTTCACTACGGGGTGTGCGGGAACGATGAGCTCATCGTCGGGAGGCCGGCCAACTATCCGCCACTCGTGATCGACCAGAGCGGACAGTTGCGCGCGGTCGCGCTTCTCCCCGTGGAGCTCACCGACAAGTCGACGTACGTGGTGCACCTGCATGCGTCGCCGACGGAGATGCATACCGTCGTCGCCTGTGCGCCGCTCGTGAGGCAGGGCGTGGAGTCACGTGTGGCGGGCGCTGATCGCTGATTCGCGGACGCGAGCCATGACGATGTCCACCAGCCGCCGGATCGTCTCCCGGTCGGCGTGGACATGCCCGCCACTCATCCAGATCTGCTCCTTGGGCTCGCCCGCCGCGCGGTAGAGCGCATCGACGGCGGCGCGCGGCAGTCGCTGGTCCGCCGACGCGTTCACCATCATGAAGGGGCGTGGGGCGATCTTCGGCGCCCAGCGAACCGGGTCGAGCCGCGGCCCGGCGATGATGACGTCGGAGATCGCGGCCGCGATGACGCGCAGCGGCGCGAAGTGAATCGTCCGCCGCATGTTCGCTTCCAGCGGCGCATACGATCCTCCCGAGCCATGGATCGACCACACGCGCGTGAACCGCTGGTCGAGTGCGCCGGCGATGCAGACGAAGGGCGCACCGAGACTCACCCCGATCGCTTCGACATGCGAGCTGTCGACGTCCGGCATTCGCATCAGGTAGTCGAGCGCGAGCATCACCGCGGGCGGCGTATCGAGGAAGGCGGCGCGGATTCGCGGGATCTCGAGGAGAAAAGTCACCGCGTCCGGACGCGGGTCCCCGTCGAAGGGGTAGGACAGCGCGGCAACGACGACGCCGTGGGTGT
>DASSZC010000144.1:0-4219 GCA_035702925.1 Gemmatimonadaceae bacterium
CCAAGGCTGCGGACCGGGGACGACAGCGCCGAGGTCCTCCTCCAGGAGTTCGACGCCTACGTGACCCGAAACGACAGCAGTCGCAGCTGCAATGCCCTGAAGCGCATCGGGGCGCGCGGAAACTCCATCGTCCGTGAATCCGTCGTTTCGGGACTCCTGAATTGCTGAGACCCGTGACACCTCCGATCCGCATCACCCCTTTCCTCACTGCATGAGCGGCCCCCGATCGCCTAACGGCGGCGTGATCGTCAACGTCTTCGCCCGTACCGACGTCGGACGCACTCGCGAGCACAACGAGGACGCGTTTCTCGTCGCCGAGCTGGCGTCGGGCAACTCGTCGCTCGACGACCGGCTCGAGCAGCACGTCGCGACCGGCCATGGCACCCTGTTCATGGTGGCCGACGGCATGGGCGGCGCGGCCGCCGGCGAGATCGCCAGCGCGATGGCCGTCGAGACCGTCCTCGATGAGCTCCGCACCCGCTGGGTATCGGGCGACCGGACCGATCCCGAGAGCTTCGCCGCAGCCCTCAAGGTCGCGACCGATGTCGCGAACTCGCGCATCCACCGGATGGCCGCCGAGCAGCCGGAGTACCGCGGTATGGGGACTACGGCGACGATCGCCGGTCTCCTCGGTGACACGCTCTACGTCGCGCAGGTCGGCGACTCGCGGGCCTACCTCATTCGCGATGGAAAGGCCCGCCAGATCACGAAGGACCAGTCGCTGATGCAGCGGCTGATCGATGCCGGGGAGATCACCGAGGAGGAGGCCGAGCACAGCGAGCGGCGGAACATCATCCTCCAGGCGCTCGGCCCCGAGCCCTCGGTGCGCACCGAGATCACGCACCAGCAGATCCGGAAGGGCGACGCGCTCGTCCTCTGCAGCGACGGGCTCTCCGGGCTCGTTCGCCCCGACGAGATCGCGCGCATCGTCACCGACGAGCGCGACCTGAAGATCGCCTGCAAGCGGCTGATCGATCGCGCCAATCATAACCGTGGGCCGGCCAACATCACGGTCGTCATCGCCCGCTTCGACGGGGATGCGCTCTCCAGCGCGGCGGCGGGGGACGCGGTCGGGCATCAGGTGTTCGGTACCCCGAACGACGCGACGCCGACCGTGCCGATGGAGCCCTTCCGCCGGCATTCCGGAACCCCGCCGGCGAATCGCGGGATCATCACCAGCGAGCGCCCGGCGTTTGCGCGGGTGACGACGGGGGAGATGGCCGTCGTCCGGAAGCAGCGCCGCACCCTCGTCATCCTCCTCGTCATCGCCGCGCTGGCCGCGGCGGCCTGGGTCTTCCGCGACCGCCTGACGTTCGGCCCGTGACCCCACGGCTGGTCATCCTGACGGGGACGCTCGCTGGCCAGACGCGCGCCCTCGGCTCGGCGCATGTGGCGCTCGGGCGCGACATGCTCTGCGAGCTGCGCTTCGATCCGACGGGCGACACCGAGGTCTCGGCCCGCCACGCCGAGGTCCGCGTCGAGGACGGGGTCGCGATCGTTCGCGACACCAACAGCACCAACGGCGTCTACGTGAACGGCACGCGCGTCCGCGGTGAGCAGGCGCTCGCCGACGGCGATGTGCTGAGGTTGGGCGCCCGCGGGCCGAAGATCCGATTCGAGGCGCATGCGGCGCCGCCCGCGCAGGGATCGACGACCGAGCGGATCGCCGTCGCCGTGCAGCGCGAGACGCGCGGGCTGCGCGCGGCGCTCATCGCCTGCATCGCGCTGGTGGTGGCTGGGGCCGGGTTCGGACTCTGGTCGTCGCGCCGCGCCGATGCGGTGCGTGCCTCGGAGCTCGAGCTCCTCCGGCGGCGCAACGACTCGCTCAGTGCGGCGATCGACCGCGACCTGCAGGCGATGACCGGGCGGTTGGCCGGTCTGGACTCCGCGCTCGCCGCGGCGAAGCGCGAGAGCGAGGCCCTTCGCGCCCGACTCGCCGCCAGCCGTGGTGGCGCGGGGGTCAGCCTCCTCTCGGCGCAGATCGCCAGGGCGGAGAGCCGGCGCGGGGCCATCGCGGCGGCGGCGCGAATGGACTACGAGGCGATCGCCCGCGCCAGCGGCAACGCAGTGGTGATGATCGCGGTCGAGATGCCGGACGGAAAGCTGTTTTCCGGGTCGGGGGTCGGGGTCAGCCCGGACGGGGCGATCCTGACCAACCGCCACCTGGTTCGTGCCGGCGACGGTGCGACCCCGCGGCGGATCGCCGTGATCTACTCGGACACCCGCGACTGGCTCCCCGCCCACATCGACCGCCTCGCCGCGGACGGGGATCTTGCCGTGCTCCGGATCGACCGCGATGGTCCCTTCCCGTTCGTCTCGCGGGTCTCCGTGAATGCTCCCGCGGTTGGCGCTCCGGTGGCGATCCTGGGATTTCCTCTTGGATCGGCGACGCCCATGGACGGGAGCACGGACGGGATTACCGCCCGGAGCACGCTCGGGGTCGGGACGGTAGCGAAGTCGATTCCCGGCGTGCTCCAGATCGATGCGTTCGCGTCGGAGGGATCGAGCGGGAGCCCGGTGTTCGCCGAGGATGGTTCGATCGCGGGGATCGTCTATGGGGGAGCACCGGAAGCCGGGGGCCGGATCGTCTACGCGGTACCCGGAGCGGCAATCGCGACGCTGTTGAAGTAGCCACGGCCCCGACTTTGGTGCTCCCGTGCTCCCGGTGGGAGCACCGTGCTCCCGGGGTCGGGCGGTCGGTTATCCGCGCCTCTTCGCCAGCCAGCGGGCGGCAGCGTCCTGCATCGCGCGCTCTCCGCTCCAGGCGGTGACCAAGGTGTCCCCGCGCAGCTCCCCAGCGAGGCGCGGGTGGCCGAACTGCACGACCACGACTCGACGCCCGTCGGCTGTCCCCTCGTCCACGCCGGCGTTCACCGCATCGATGGTGCAGCGGTCGTAGCCGGGTCGCCCCTTCCCTCCGAGGACGTCGCCGAACACCGCGATGAGCCGTGTGGCGCCGGCGGCGAGGGGGCCGGGGTCGCGAACGACGAAGCCGGCGGAGCGCAATGCTGTCGCGAACGTGGCCCGTTGAGGCGCCTTGCTGTTCCCGCTGTCGTCGTCGATGACGAGCAGCTCGAGGGAGCCGCTGAGGGGGGCGACATCCCCGCGCGCGACGCTGATGACCTTCTCCGAGAGATCGTTGCCCGTGGCGACGTCGAAGGTGGACGCCTTTCGCCAATCGCTCGGCGGAGCCGCCCACTGCGCCCATTTCAGCCGGCGCCGCTGCGAGCGGAGGAGCAACTCCCCGTCCAGCGTCCCGGCGACGATCGCGTCGTTGAGGGCGGCCACGGTGGCGTCGAGGTCGGTCGGCATCAGGACCAGGTCGCAGCCGGCGAAGAGGGCGGCGACCGCCGCATCTACCTCGGATACCGTCGCGGTCAGCCCCTTCATGTCGAGCGAGTCGGTAACGACCAGGCCATCGAACCCCAGCCGCTCACGGAGGAGCACGCGGACGATCGCCATCGAGAGCGTCGCCGGCGGTCCGGCGGGATCGAGCGATGGGAAGGCGACGTGCGCGGTCATCACCGACGCCACCCCGGCCTTGATGGCGGCACGGAAGGGGATGAGGTCGCGCTCCATCAGCTCGTGCCGGGTGACGCGCACGGAGGGGCGCTCGAGGTGCGAGTCGGTGGCGGTGCGCCCATGCCCGGGGAAGTGCTTGGCGCATGCGAGAACGCCTTCCTGCTGGCAGGCCTCGATCCACGCCGATCCGAGCTTGGCGACGAGCGCGGGGTCGCTGCCGAAGGAGCGCGAGCCGACGATCGGGTTTTCCGGATTGAGGTCGAGGTCGAGCACCGGTGCCAGCGCCCAGGTGACACCGAGGGTCCGCGCCTCGCGCGCCGTCAGGCGCGCTGCCTTGCGAACGGCGTCGGCATCGCCGAGGGAGGCGATCGCGGCGAGGGGGGGCAGCCCGGTCGCGCCGACGAGTGCCTGGCCGGCGCCGCGTTCCATCGTCGCCGCGATGAGCAGGGGGTGCTTCGCCCGCGTCCGAAGTTCCTTGGTGAGGGCGCGGACGTCTTCCTGCGGCGCGGGGGAGAGCACGAACCCCCCGACTCCCAGCTCGAGGGCACGCTCGCGAACTTCGCGCGACGCATCGAACCCCCTTCCCTCGCTCCACTCGAGGCGCGGCACCACGTGCTGCGCGACGGCGGTCGGTGTGGGTGTGCTGGGCATTGAATGAAAAGATAGCGGGACGCATGCCGCGGCGGTTGCCGCGCCT
>DASSZC010000260.1:0-4742 GCA_035702925.1 Gemmatimonadaceae bacterium
GAGCCGGGAGTGCAGTTCTACTCGGGCAACTTCCTCGACGGGTCGAACGTCGGTAAGGGCGGGCACGTCTATCACTACCGTTACGGCTTCGTGCTCGAGACGCAGCACTATCCCGACTCGCCCAACCAGCCGAAGTTCCCGAATACGATCCTCCGCCCCGGGCAGCAGTATCACACGCGGACGATGTTCAGCTTCGGGGTGTCCCGCTGATGCGCGCGCGGCCGATGCGGGTAGCCGCCGCGATCGCGCTCGTTCCGATCGCCTTCGCCGCGTGCGCGCCGGGCACGCAGTCCGCGCCGTCGCCGGTCACCGGAGTCGCCAGTCGCGGCCCGGCGCGCGCGGTCTGGACGAAGGCGCGCGCGAATGCGTGGGCCGATTCCACCGGATGGCTGGCCGGGAGCAACTTCGCGCCGAGCACGGCGATCAACCAGCTGGAGATGTGGCAACCGGCAACGTTCGATCCCGCGGTGATCGACCGTGAGCTCGGTCTCGCCGAAGCGTTAGGCTTCAACACGATGCGCGTCTTCCTGCACGACCTGCTCTGGCAGCAGGACTCGTCGGGATTCCTCCGGCGGATGGACCAGTTCCTGGCGATCGCCGACAGGCATCACATCCGCCCGATGTTCGTGCTCTTCGACGCGGTGTGGGACCCGATGCCGCACCTCGGGGCGCAGCGCGCGCCGATCCCGCACCTCCACAACTCCCGCTGGGTCCAGAGCCCGGGCGCGGCGGTGCTGTCGGACACGACGCGCTACGAGTCGCTCCGTCCGTACGTGCAGGGAGTGGTCGGGCGGTTCGCCAACGACCGTCGGGTGATCGCGTGGGACATCTTCAACGAGCCGGACAACGTCAACCGCCCGGCATACGTCGCCTACGAACCGCACGACAAGGGAGAGCGCGCGTTCCAGCTGATGCGGAAGGCGTTCACCTGGGCGCGGGAGATGAATCCATCGCAGCCGCTGACCGCGGCGCCGTGGAAGGGTGACTACCAGGACGCGTCGCGGGTCCCGGCGCTGGTCGCCTACATGCTCGACAGCTCGGACGTCATAACGTTCCACAGCTACGACGACAGCGCGAGCGTCGAGCGCGAGATCACCGCCCTCGAGCGCTACGGCCGGCCGATCATCTGCACCGAGTACATGGCGCGCCCACGGGGGAGCACCTTCCAGGCGATCATGCCGATCTTCGCGAGGCGGCACGTCGGCGCGATCAACTGGGGCTTCGTCTCCGGGAAGTCGCAGACGATCTACCCGTGGGATTCCTGGTACAGCGAGTACACCGCCGAGCCGAAGGTCTGGTTCCACGACATCTTCCGCGGCGACGGGACACCGTACGACGCGTCGGAGACGGCGTTCATCCGCTCACTGACGGCGGCGACGGTGAAGCGTTAGGCTGCGGCTGTTGCTGATCGGCTCCTCTGGGCCGGTGGCCTCCCGGTATGTCGGCCGTAGTCCTCAGCATCCGGGCGTCGTGACAGTCTGTTTTTGCGAGACACCGGGACACCGAGCCCACCGAGACTGCACACCGCACTGATGATGGTGCACCAGAGCCGAAAAACATGGGGGCAAGTGGGTGAGATGGTCTCGCCCCGCTTGCCCCCAAGCTGTTCTGGGCCGGTGTGACCGGCTCACCCCTGCTGGTTGTCCCGGTGCACTCGGTGTCTCGGTGTCTTCCAGTACAGACTGTCACGACGCGTCGATGCTGAGGAGTACGGCCGACATACAAGGGCGCCAGCGGCCCAGCGGAACCGATCAGCAACAGCCGTAGTCACACCGCTGCACAGCGCGCGCTTCTCGTTCCCCTCACACCGGCGCCGGCCACTCGCCTCGGGCGATGGCGAGGAAGTCGATGCGCATCTCGTTGGTCGGCAGGTAGCCTAACGCTTCATAGAGGGGACGACCGTCGTCGCTGGCGTGGAGGGCGAGGGCGCCGAGGCTGCGGTCGCGGGCCCACTGGTGGAGGAGCTCGAGTGTCGCGCGGGCGACGCCGCGGCGGCGGTGCGACGGCTCGACGTAGACGTTGTAGATGAAGCCGAGTCCACCGCGCGGGTCGCGCGGGGAGGGTGGCCAGTCGAGGAGGAGCACGCCGGCGCTGCCGACGGGACGGCCGTCGTGAACGGCGAGCCAGTGGAAGTAGCTCTGGTCGAGCCGCGCCGGCAGCCATTCAGCGAAGGCGTGCTCGACGAGATCGAGGTTCTGCGCCGAGCCGATCTCCTCGAACATCGAGCGCCGGTGGCGCGCGATGATCGCGGTGTCGGCGAGCGTGGCGCGACGGATCGTGTAGCCGGCGAGGGGAGACGGGTCCTGCTGCGCGACGCCCAGTGGACCGCGTTCGCGGTTGGTCGAGTCGGTCATGACGCCCTATCGTATGCGCGCATTCGCCGCGATGCCAGCGCCACCACGATGCGCGCTACGTCAGCCGACGTATGTCGCGCCGGGTGCGAACACCGCAACCTTGGGCATCATCGATCGCGCCGTCCCCCTCGCGGATCTCTCCATGCAAAGCGTCATGCGTCCGTTCGCCCTCGCGGCGAGCCTGCTCACCACCCTCGCCGCCCCGGCCGCTGCCCAGGACCGCGCTGGTGCGCGCACCTTCGTCCTCCCGTACCTCGGCTCGGCGCCGGAGACGGGAATCCAGTATGGCGCGACCGCGTTTCGCGTCCGGCAGCCGAGTGACAGCGCGACGCGGCCGTCGACGGCGCAGCTGTTCGCCAGCTACACCGCGAAGCGGCAGGCCCGCGTCTTCGCGGAAGTCGATCGCTGGAGCGCGGGGAGCGTCTGGCACTTCACCGGACATCTCGAGTGGAAGCGCTTCCCACTTCCCTTCTACGGCTTCGGTGACGCCGCGCCTCGGGCCGACGAGGAGTTCTATACCCCGACCGGGGTGCTCGGGTCTGTGGTCATGCAGCGGCGTGTGCGCGGGCCGCTCTACCTGGTCGGCGGCTACGGATATCAAGACTTCCGCATCACTCCGTCCGCCGCCGACGGCGCGCTGGCGACCGGCGCGATCCTCGGGAATCGCGGCGGTCGCGTCGGCCAGCTGCAGCTCGGCGCCCTCTGGGACGATCGCGACGACGTCTTCGCGTCGCGGCGCGGATCGTTTCTCCAGGCGACAGGCTCGAATGCGGCGCGGCCGTTCGGATCGGAGTACGCATTCCGCCGGCTCGTCGTCGATGGACGGCACTTCATCCCCCTCGGAACCGGCCGCGTGCTCGCGCTGCAGGCGGTCACCGAGATGACGGGGGGCAAGGCGCCCTTCGATCAGCTGTCGCTCGTGGGGAACTCCAACTATCTGCGCGGCTACGCGCACGGTCGCTACCGCGACCTCGATCTCGCCGCCGCACAGGCCGAGTACCGCGCGCATCTCTGGCGGAGGCTCGGCTGGGCCGCCTTCGCTGGCGCGGGGCGCGTCGCATCGCGCCCCTCGGATCTCCTGGCGAGCGGCGCGCGGACACTTCCGTCCTATGGAGTCGGGCTCCGCCACACCCTGTTCGCCAACTCGCGCAGCAACATCCGCGTCGATTACGCGCGCGGGGGGAGCGGACAATCCGGGCTTTACGTCGCGCTCAACGAAGCGTTCTAGCGGTCCGGTCGGGACCATCGAGCGGGGGAAGCGCCGGCACGGGGGACGACGCAAAGGAGGTCCACGGGTGCCGCCGCGCCGGCGGCCGGTGTGCCGCAACCATCGCGACCAGCTCGACGAGCCGGTCGACGTCGCGCTGGTCGCTGGCCACGCCTAACGATGCGCGCACCGCGCCCGGCACCGGCGCGTCGAAGCCGGCGCCGACCGCCTCGGCGGCGCCCGGATTGCAGAAGCAGCCGCCGCGCACCGAGACGCGCACCTCGCGCGCCTGCTGCTCGACGATCTCGTGGGACACGAACGCGCCCCCGGCGTCGAGGACGTTGAAGGCGACCACCGCGCCGCGCGCGGTCCAGTCATCCGGCCCGTACTGCCTGACGACGGGCCGGCCGTTGCGATGGCGCAGCGCGCCGAGCCTCGCGGCGAGGTTGCGCGCGAGCGCCGTGGCGTGCGCCCCGATCGCGTCGACGCCGATCGTCTCGAGCCAGCGCAGCCCGTCGGGGATCGCGGCGATGGCGAGGAAGTTCGCCGTTCCGTCCTCGAACGCCTCCGGACCGTCGAGCAGCGCGTGTGTCGGTGGATGGATCGTGACGTGATCGACCGTTCCTCCGCCAAACCAGGGGCGACGCAACCTTGCGAGCGCGTCGCTGCGCACGAGCAGCGCCCCGACCCCGGTGGGATAGCCGAACATCTTGTAGAAGGAGAGCGCGACGAACTCGGGGCGCACCGCTCGCAGGTCGAGGGTGCTCGTCGGGACGAAGGCAGCGGCGTCGAGAAGAACGTCGAAGCCCTTGTCCTGCGCCACGGCAACCAGCTCGAGCGAATGCTTCACCCCGGAGAAGTTCGACTGCGCGGGGAAGGCGAAGAGCCCGGGGCCGGATTGCGGGATGGTCGGCGCGAGCTGCAGCTCGGAGTTCGTCGCCAGGTAGCGGACCGTCGCCCCGGCACGCCACGCGTATTCACGGATGCCGTTGATCGAGTTGTGGTTGTCGGCACTGAGCACGAACGACCGTCCAGGCGCGAATGGATGGCTCTCGGCGACGAGCTTGATCGCGCCCGTCGCGTTCGCGGTGAAGCAGACCTCGTAGTCGTCGGCGTTGAAGAAGCGCCTCACGCGTTCGCGCGCCTCGGCGACGAGCGCCGAGCTGGCGAGCGATGCCTGG
>DASSZC010000387.1:0-3693 GCA_035702925.1 Gemmatimonadaceae bacterium
CCCTTGCCCCCATGCTGTTCGACCGTGGTGGGAAGCACTCACCATTCGAGGCTGTTCTCGGCGCCTCGGTGCCTCGGTGGCGCCGTTCCGCAGTCCTCCCCGCCGTTCCCTCGCCGCGACCGTTGTTCTCACTTCCGCCCCCGGATACCTTTCACGGACTCGAGCGCGGCGCGACTCGTGCCGCGCGCTTCATTCCGGTCCTTCGCGCGCAAGCGCTTTTTCATAGAGCCCTCATGGCGGATCTCTCCCGAACGCCGGTCATCGTCGCGGCGGCGCGCACTCCGGTCGGCAAGTTTCTCGGTGGTCTCTCGTCGCTGCGGGCGCCGGAGCTCGGCGCGGCGGCGATCAAGGCGGCGCTCGAGCGCTCCGGGGTCTCCGGGAACGAGATCGACGAAGTGATCATGGGCAACGTCGTGCAGGGCGGGGTCGGGCAGGCGCCGGCGCGTCAGGCAGCGCTGCTCGCCGGCGTGCCGGCGACGGTGTCGGCGGTGACGGTGAACAAGGTCTGCGGCTCGGGGCTCAAGGCGGTGATGCTCGCGGCCCAGGCGATCAAGGCGGGCGACGCCCGGGCGATCATCGCCGGCGGACAGGAGTCGATGTCCAACGCGCCGTACTACGTCTTCGGGATGCGCAACGGCGTCAAGCTCGGCGACCAGTCGATGGTCGATGGCGTGATCAAGGACGGGCTCTGGTGCGCCAGCTGCGACGTCCACATGGGCGGGCACGCCGAGTACACGGCGCGCAAGGCGAAGGTCACGCGCCAGCAGCAGGACGAGTTCGCGGCGCAGTCGCACCAGAAGGCGATCGCCGCGCAGAAGGCGGGGAAGTTCACGGACGAGATCGTCCCCGTCTCGATCCCCGGGAAGAAGGGTCCGACGATCGTCGACGCCGATGAGGGCCCGCGCGCCGACACCAGCGCCGAGACGCTCGCCAAGCTCCGCCCCGCATTTCCTGGCAAGGACAAGAGCGAAGAGCTGAGCGTCACCGCCGGCAACGCGTCGAGCCTCAACGATGGCGGCTCGGCGACTGTCGTCGTCAGCGAGGAATACGCGCGGGCGCATGGCCTGACGATCCTCGCCCGCATCACCGGTTATGCGACCGGCGCCGGCAACCCGCAGGAGCTCTTCTTCGCGCCAGTGACGGCGGTGCGCAACCTGATGAAGAAGAGCGGAACGAAGATCAGCGACTACGGCCTGATCGAGGCGAACGAAGCGTTCGCGTCGCAGGCGCTCGCTGACGGCGGGGAGCTCGCGTGGGACTGGAATCGCGTCAACGTGAACGGCGGCGCGATCGCGATCGGGCACCCGATCGGCGCGAGCGGGGCGCGCGTCCTCACCACGCTCCTCTACGCGATGAAGGACCGCAACGTCAGCACCGGACTGGCGACGCTCTGCCTCGGCGGCGGCGACGCGGTCGCGCTCAGCGTCGAGCGGGTCTGAGCTCCGGCGTGCGCATCTCGGCCCTGTTCCTCTCGGCACAGGGCCGGCTTCGTTCCGGTTGGCGGGCGGCGCTCTTTCTCGTGCTGTTCACGACCTTCGCTGAAATCGGACAGGCCGTCGTCGCGATCCCGGGATGGTTGGGCGGGAGCCCGGGGTCGATCGTCGCCGCCGAGATCCCGCTCACCTGGATCGCGATCGTCGCCGCCGGACTCGCCGCTCACCTCGTGATGCTCGTCTTCGTCGACCGGACGGGGTGGAGCTACGTCGGGCTGGCCCCGGTGGGGGCCTCGGGGCGGCGGGTGGCCACGGGGTTCGCGTTAGGCGCCCTCGCCATCGCCGTGCCCTGTGCGCTGCTGCTCGCGTTCGGCTGGCTCGACATGGTGCGCGACCCGGCGAGCGCGCCGCGGTTCGGGCGCGAGCTGCTGACGGTGCTCGCCGTGCTCGTCCCGGCGGCGCTGGCCGAGGAGCTGATGATGCGCGGCTATCTTCTCAGCGCGCTGTCGGACGGGATGGGACGGGTCGCGAGCCTCGTCGTGACGAGCGTCGTCTTCGCGCTGATGCACGTGAACAACCCGGGGATGGAGCCGGGGGCGCTGGTGGTGGTGGGGCTGGCCGGGATCTTCCTCGGGGCGGTGCGCTTCGCGACGTCGAGCCTCTACGCGGCGTGGGCGGCGCACCTGGCGTGGAACGTCGTGCTCGGGGTGCTGCTCCACGCGCTGGTGAGCGGTACGAGCATGGCGGCGGCCGGCTGGCGGACGCTGGACAGCGGGCCCGATTGGGCGACGGGCGGGACGTGGGGGCCGGAGGGCGGCGTCCCGGCGGCGGCGGGATTATTGGTAGCAACATGGTACTTAATCGGGCGGCACCGCGCGGCGTTCGGCGGGCTGCCCTTCACGCGGCGACGCGGCGAGCCGGCGACCGGCGCGCCCGCCCCCGAGAACGGAATACGAGCATGAGCGAGAGCACGCGGCAGGAGAGGATCGCGGTCATCGGGGCGGGGCAGATGGGGAACGGGATCGCCCACGTCTTCGCCCAGTCCGGCTTCCCGGTGACGATGATCGACGTCGCCCAGGGGGCGCTCGACAAGGGGAAGGGGACGATCGAGAAGAACCTCGATCGCCAGGTGAAGAAGGGAACGATCGACGCCGCGGCGAAGGACGCGACGTTAGGCAGGATTGCGCTGAACACCGCGCTCGCGTCGGCCGGCGACGCCGCGCTCGTCGTCGAGGCGGCGACCGAGAACCGCGACCTCAAGTTCCGGATCTTCGCCGACCTCGACAGGGCGGCGCCGAGCGCGATCCTCGCCAGCAACACGAGCTCGATCTCGATCACCGAGATCGCCGCGATGACGGCGCGCCCGGAGAAGGTGATCGGGATGCACTTCATGAATCCCGTGCCGGTGATGCAGCTGGTCGAGGTGATTCGCGGACTGGCGACCTCGGACGCGACGATGCAGACGACCGTCGAGCTGGCGAAGGCGGTCGGGAAGACACCGGTCGAGGTCTCGGATTATCCGGGGTTCGTCGCCAACCGGATCCTGATGCCGATGATCAACGAGGCGGTCTACTGCGTCATGGAGGGCGTCGGCACGCCGGAGGCCATCGACACCGTCATGAAGCTCGGGATGAACCACCCGATGGGCCCCCTCGCCCTCGCCGACCTGATCGGACTCGACACCTGCGTCGCGATCCTCGAGGTGCTCCAGGGTGGACTCGGCGATCCGAAGTACCGTCCCTGCCCGCTGCTGCGGAAGTACGTCGCCGCCGGCTGGCTCGGGCGGAAGTCCGGACGCGGCTTCTACATCTACGGCTGAGCGAAGGGCAGCCGCATCATGTTGCAGCCCCGACTTCTCCTTCATCTCGACGAGCAGCAGCACGAGATCCAGCGCGTCGCGCGCGACTTCGCCCATCGCGAGATCGCGCCGTACGCGGCGCAGTGGGATCGCGACCGCCACTTCGAGCGGTCGGTCGTCGACCGGATGGGGGAGCTCGGCTTCCTCGGGATGATGATCCCGACGGAGTACGACGGTCTCGGCCTCGACACGGCGACGTATCTCGTCGCCCTCGAGGAGATCGCCACCGTCGACGCGGCCTCGTCGATCGCGATGGGGGTCCATAACTCCCTCCCCACCCAGATGATCCTCAAGTGGGGGACCGCCGAGCAGAAGGAGCGCTTCCTCAAGCCGATGGCGCGCGGTGAGATGCTCGGCGCCTTCGCCCTCAGCGAGCCGGAGTCGGGGAGCGATGCGGCCTCG
>DASSZC010000098.1:0-4038 GCA_035702925.1 Gemmatimonadaceae bacterium
ACGGTCTCCGCCATCGGGATCGGCGGCTACCATCTCGGGCTCATTGGCACGGCGAAGGAAGCGACGCAGGTAGTGCATGGGGCGATCGAGGCGGGGATCACATTCTTCGACAACGCCTGGGAGTATCATGAGGGGAAGAGCGAGGAGCGGCTCGGGAAGGCGCTCGCCGGGAGGCGCGGCGAGGTCTTCCTGATGACGAAGCTCTGCACGCATGGCCGCGACCTGAAGACCGCGATGCGGCAGCTCGAGGAATCGCTCCGCCGATTGAAGACCGACTACCTCGACCTCTGGCAGATTCACGAGGTCGCCTATCATAACGATCCCGAGCGGCACTTCATGAAGGGGGGCGCGGTAGAAGCGCTGGAGAAGGCGAAGCGCGAGGGAAAGGTGCGGTTCGTCGGCTTCACCGGGCACAAGGATCCGGCGCTGCACCTGCGGATGCTGTCGTACGACTTCCCCTTCGACACCTGCCAGATGCCCCTCAACTGCTTCGACGCGACCTTCCGGAGCTTCGAGCAGCAGGTGCTTCCCGAGGTGAACCGGCGCGGGATCGCGGCGATCGGGATGAAGTCCCTCGGCGGCGAGGGGACGGTGGTGAAGCGTAAGGTCGTGAGCGCCGAGGAAGGACTGCGCTACGCGATGAGCCTCGACGTCGCGACGACGGTGAGCGGCATCGACTCGATGCGCGTGCTACGACAGAACGTACGGATCGCTCGCGGCTTCGAGCGAATGACGAATGCGGAGATGCAGGACCTGCGGAGCCGCTGCGCCGAAGCAGCGGCCGATGGGCGCTTCGAGCTGTACAAGACGACTGCGAAGCATGAAGGTCCGGTAGGACGCCGGCAGCACGGCTTCCCGTCAGAGGAAGCAGTGGCAATCTAGGGAGGAGTCATGCGCGGAACGGGAACGAACGGCGCTCGCGGCAACGCGACGCGTGGGATCGGCAACAGGATGTTCGTCGGGCTGCTCGTCGTCGCGCTGGCGGCATGCGGCGACGGATCGGGTCAGGACTTCCTCAGCCCGGTCGGCGGCGGCGGAGGGGGAACCGACACAACCGCGCCGACGGTGGTCTCGACCAGCCCGGCGAATGGGGCGACCAGCGTTCCCCGCACGGCACCGATCAGCGTGACCTTCTCCGAGAATCTCGACTCGGCGACTGTGACGAACGCGGCGTTCTCCTTCAACAACGGCGTCACCGGAACGATCGTCGTCAGCGGCGCGGTCGCGACTCTTACTCCAACGCCATCGCTTCCCGCGTCGACGACGATCACCGGAACGCTCTCGACCGCGATCAAGGATCGCGCTGGAAATCCGCTCGCGGCGGCGGTGACCTTCCAGTTCACCACCGCGCCCTGACGGTGTCACACGCAGCTGGATGCCCGGCGCTCATTCGCCGGGCGTCGATGATGGTCGCCGCCTCACTGCTCGTCGCGGGTTGCCGGATGGGTCATGCAGCCGCGCCGTCGCCAGCCCGGGCGAGTAGCGCGCGCGTCGCGCTCCCCGCCGGGGTCTCGAAGGACGACTACGAGTACCTGCGCGAGCGGCACTTGCTCATCCCCGTCGCCAACACGCAGCTCGCGCGCATCCCCGACAGCTTCGACGACGCGCGCGATGGCCAGCGCCGCCATCACGCGGTGGACATCATGGCGCCACGCGGGACCGCGGTGCTCTCCGCCGATGACGGCCACGTCCTCAAGCTGCGGACGGGAGGGGCCGGCGGGATCACGATCTACGCGGTCGATCCGAAGTCGCGCTTCGTCTACTACTACGCGCACCTCGATCACTACCGGAAGGGGATCACCGAGGGTCAGTCGCTCGAGCGCGGCGACACCATCGGCTTCGTCGGCACCACCGGCAATGCGCCCCCCGACGTCCCGCACCTGCACTTCCAGGTGATGCGCATGCCCGAGGACGGAAAGTGGTGGACGGGGATCCCCGTGAATCCGCGCCCCTTGTTCGTCGAGTAGCTTTCGCTCTGTTAGAGTGGGAACAGAACTCCAGAGAGCGCAGCGCATGAGCGACGGTCAACGCACCCCCAGGATCTCCTCGAAGGAGCGCGCCGCGCTCCGCGGCGAGGCGCACCATCTCAACGCCCTCGTCCACCTCGGCAAGGAAGGGCTGACCCCGGCGGTGGTGGCGACGCTCGACGACGCGCTGCGCACGCACGAGCTGGTGAAGGTGGCGCTGACGAAGAACGCTGGCGTAGACCCGAAGGACGCCGCGTATCAGCTCGCTGAAGCGACCGATTCCGACGTCGTCCAGGTGATCGGCCGGACGACGACGCTGTATCGGCACAACCCGGAGCTGTCGAGGAAGAAGGGAGACCTCCCGCCCTGGAGGGGGTGAGAACTGTCGCCCGTGGATGCCACTCTATCGGGACGCTCGTAACGGTTGGAACTACGATTCTTCCGATTTCAGGGATCAAGGCGGATACTGCCTCGGGCGGCCACGAGGAGCTCCGCAGGCTACCGGGAGCGATCCGCATTTATCCGTAGTGATCCCTGAATTTGTCGTTCAACCGTTAAGACTTCCCCTCGCGAGTGGCCGGAAGCGTCGGCGTGAGCTCGACGGCCGTGAACGACTCGTTCGATCAGCGATGCCAGATCCCCGGTAATCGCCGGCGGCAGTTCCCCGTGGTTCAATCGATGCACCCGGCGATAGCCAACCACGGACTCATCGCATAAATTCCCTGACTCGTCCCTACCCAGCGAGCCATGCCCTACGTCATCACCGAGCCCTGCATCAACACGAAGGACCGCGCGTGCGTCGACGTCTGCCCCGTCGATTGCATCTACGAGGGTCCGGACCAGCTGTACATCAACCCGGACGAGTGCATCGACTGCGGCGCCTGTGAGCCGGAGTGCCCGGTGACGGCGATCTTCCCCGAGGAGGACGTGCCGGGGCCGATGCGCCAGTACATCCAGCTCAACCGGGACGTCTTCACCAGCCCGAACCCGCCCGGCCGCCCGCAGCGTTAGGCAGGCCGCGGCACCGACGGCAGGACGCGAGCGATGGCACTGCGCGCCGTCACCTTCGATTACTGGGACACGATCTACACCGGCGCCCCCGCTCCCGAGCGGGGCGCCCTCCGCCAGGCGGCGATCCGCCGGCTGTTCGCGACCTTCGAGCGCGACGTCCCCGACGAGGAGTTCGTCGCCCTCTACCGCGCTGCCGGATCGGAAGCCGAGCGCTGGTGGCGCGAGGAGCAGCGCGGCTACACGACGCAGGAGCGCATCCGCTGGATCCTCGCCCGCGTCGACATCGAGCGCCCCGCCGACTGCGTCCACGTCGCCGCCGCCGAGCGCGCGGTCGATGACGCCCTCCTCGCCCACCCGGCCCCCCTCGTCCCCGGCGCCGGCGACGGACTCGCCCGCCTCGGCTCCGCCTACACGTTAGGCATCGTCTCCGACACCGGCTTCGCCTCGGGAAAGGCCCAGGACCGCCTCCTCGCCCAGGACCAGCTCCTCTCCCTCTTCAAGGCGACGGTCTACTCGATGGACGTCGGCCACGCCAAGCCCCGCCCCGAACCCTTCGCCGCCGCGCTGAAGGCGTTAGGCACCCCGCCCGCCGAGACGCTCCACGTCGGCGACAACGAACGCACCGATGTCCGCGGCGCCCTCGAAGCCGGCATGCGCGCCGTGCGGGTGGACTTCGTCAGGCAGGGAGGCCCGAGCGCCGCCGAGTTCGTGGCGCGGACGTTCGAGGAGCTGGTGGCCTATCTGCTCGCCCAGCGCTGAGTTACGCCGTCCCCGCTGCAAGCGGTAAGCGATAAGCAGGAAGCAACCGCGCAACTGCAACTGCGCCGTCGCTTACTGCCTGCAGCTTATCGCTTACAGCGCCCCGGCGCCTAACGGCGGGGGCGGCGCTACCGGTAGAAGTACCGATCCTTCACCAGGAACAACGCCACCAGCACCACATACTGGATCAGCGTGCTGATCTCGCTGCGCCATGCCTCGCCCCTGTGGTGTTCACCGGACTCCTTCACGGCGGGGGGGCGGGGGAACCAGCGGGGGGTGCGCTGCTTGTAGGCGAGGTACT
>DASSZC010000276.1:0-2666 GCA_035702925.1 Gemmatimonadaceae bacterium
CGTCAGGTTGGCGGGGACTGTTGTCGGACCGACCGGATAGCTGATGGCCATGTGCTCGCCTCACGGCGCCATAACGGTGGAGAAGCCGCGGCGCGCGGAGAGGGACCATGGCGCCAGAATGAAGACTGGCAGCACCTCAGAAATGTCACGCTCCAGCCCGCTTTCACGCTGACCGCACGGCCTGGAGCGATCGGGGTTACCGCGACTCCACCCGATAGCGGAGCCAGAGCACGCCGTCCACTCGCTTCTCCACTTCACTCAGGGTAAGGCGCCGCGGCGCGACACCCCTTCCCTCGACGTCGAAGAGCGCGGGGGTGCCGATACGTCCGTCGGCGACTGGTGCGACGAGGACGCTTACCTCCTCGATAAGCCCTGCGCGGAGGAAGGAGCCGTTGATCTTCCCGCCGCCCTCGAGCATCAACGTCCGGACCCTGAACTTTGCCCCGATCTTCTCGAGCGCATCGCGCAGGTCGACGTCGCGGCTTCCCGTGAGCACGTACGAAATCCCGCGATCGCGGAGGAAGGCGAGATACTCGTCGCTCACCCGCTCGGAGAGGATCGCAACGACATGGTCGCCGTCGATGTCGTTCTTCGACCACGCCAGCTTGCCGTGGCCGTCGAGCGCGAACGCGAACGAGTCGTGCTCGCCGGGCGCGATGAAGTCCTCGCGCGGTTTTCCGCGATGCTCGCGCGCGACCTCGGCGTCAGATCGCGTCCCCTGCGCGAAGTGCTGCTCCATCGTCACCCGCCCGCAGAGCCAGCCCTCGGCGCCGTAGTGCTCGTGCACCTGCTCGTACTGCCTCCGCCCATCGGCGGAGAGCGGCCAACCGTCGGTGACGATGCGGCCATCGAGCGACGTCATCATGTGGCAGATCACGCGGGGACGGCGCGACGGTGCGGTCATCGTTCTCGGGAAGAGGTGAACAGCTTCAGCGGTCCACCTGGGCCATCTGCTTCTCGCTGTAGCGCGGTCCCGACACCTTCTCCGGCGCGAGCGCCGCGTCGAGCGCGCGCATCTCCTCGGCGCTCAACCGGATCTCCGCCGCCGCGACGTTCTCCTCGAGATACCTCCGCCGCTTCGTCCCCGGGATCGGCACGATGTCCGGCCCCTTGTGCAGCAGCCAGGCGAGGGCGACCTGTCCCGGCTTCACTCCCTTCCTCGTCGCCAGCTCCCGCACAGCCGCGGCAGCGCGGACGTTGGCGTCGAAGTTCTCACCCTGGTAACGGGGATCGCCGCGGCGGAAGTCCCCCTCCGGGTACTCCTCGGCGCGCTTCACGGCGCCGGTGAGGAATCCCCTGCCTAACGGCGCGAAGGGGACGAGCCCGATCCCCAGCTCGCGGAGCAGCGGGATGATTCCCGGCTCGAGGTTGCGTTCCCAGAGCGAATACTCGCTCTGCAGCGCCGAGATCGGGTGCACCGCGTGCGCGCGGCGAATGGTCTTCTCCCCAGCCTCCGAGAGCCCGAGCCAGCGCACCTTCCCCTCCTTCACCAGCTCGGCCATCGCCCCGACGACGTCTTCGATCGGGACCGCCGGGTCGACGCGATGCTGGTAAAGCAGGTCGATGCGATCGGTCTCGAGCCGTCGGAGCGAGCCCTCGACCGCCTCGCGGATGTGCGCCGGCCGACTGTCCACGCCCGCGATCGCGCCGTTCTCGAAGCGGAAGCCGAACTTGGTGGCGATCGTGATTCGGTCGCGGGCCCCCGGAAGCTGGCGCAGCGCGCGCGCGAGCAGCTCCTCGTTCCGATACGGCCCATAGGCCTCGGCGGTATCGAGAAAGGTGCAGCCAAGCTCGATCGCCCGATGGATGGTGGCGATCGACTCGCCTTCGTCGCGCTCGTCCGGGGTGCCGTAGGCGTGGCTCATCCCCATCAGCCCGAGGCCGATGGCGGAAACGGTGAGCCCCTGCCTGCCTAACGTGCGGGTGGGGAGCATCTGGGGTCCGGGGTCAGGGGTCAGGGTCGCTGGCGTCTGGCTGGTCCGAGCTTGATGAAGGCGAGGCCGTTGTTCGGGTTCATCGGGATCACCAGCTGGTTGGCGCCCGCGTCGTAGCACATCGACGCCGCGCTCGGGATGTTGCGGGCGATCAGCTCCGCGGGCTTGCCGGGACGGATCCGCGAGACGCCGCCATTGCGGACGCTGCTCACGTACTTCGTGCCGTCGCGCATGATCACCAGCCCGTCGCTCCCCGGCTGCGCGGCATGCTCGGTCTTCAGGAGCTGGCCGTCGCGGGAGAAGGTGAGCACCGCGTCGTCCCCGGTGTTGACGACGACGATGTTTCCCGCCTGGTCGATGGCGACGCCGTTAGGCACGAAGAGCGGCGAACCCTGGACGAACATCGACGCCGTGCCGTCGGGCGCGATCTTCCAGACCTGGAAGGTCGTCGGGTCGGGGGGGGTCGCGAAGGAGCCGCTGCGCGTCGCGTAGACCGTCCCGTCGTCGGCGACCTCGATGTCGTTGATCCAGTCCACCGCCGGGACGCGCGCCTCGCCCGCCGGCGCACCCGTCTTCAGGTCGAACTTCCGGATCACGGCGACGCTCGGGTCGCTGGCGCTCGTGCCGCCGTCGCGGTCGGCGACGTAGAGGAAGCCGTTGGCGATGTCGCTGCCGAACGGCTCATTGAGGATGAGCGGGGTGGAGAGCCTCGCCCGGTCGGCGGGTGGCTGC
>DASSZC010000456.1:0-3128 GCA_035702925.1 Gemmatimonadaceae bacterium
GCGGCGAGCATCACGACGGCGACGAGCGCGGGAAGACGGCGAAGGCGTGCGGTGTGCATTGAGTACCGGGATGAGTGGGAAGCGTCGGCTGCGGCCGCGGCGCGCTGTAGCCGGCCCGCCGTTCGAGCAACACCTCGCTCGACATCGGAATAATGGAGCCGGGGCCAGACGAGCGTCGTGACCTGCCGCACCCGCAATGCGTGGCGCAGCGCTCTCGTGGCAGCTGCCGTCTACGCTACATGCGGGCAGCCGGTCCGAACCAGCGTACCAGCGCGTCGTCGAGGCGTTGCTCGTTCCGCTCTCCCACCCACGCCACATATCCGTCAGGGC
The DNA here is from genome assembly GCA_035702925.1 of Gemmatimonadaceae bacterium. Taxonomy (GTDB): domain Bacteria; phylum Gemmatimonadota; class Gemmatimonadetes; order Gemmatimonadales; family Gemmatimonadaceae; genus JABFXC01. The sequence continues at coordinate 331 of DASSZC010000456.1, forward strand.
GTATCAACACTGCGCCCGGAGCGGCGACCGCCCCGATGAGCGGGAGCTCCCACCGGCCGTTGTACTCGGCGTCGACCAACTGCACGCGATCCGCCCATCCCGTGAGGTCGATGGCGCCGCGCGCTCCGACGTTGATGAGCAGCGGCCGGGCCGCGTGCAGCAGGGTGAAGACGCGCCGTGGACCGTCATCGGTGACGATGTCGAGATCGGGGATGCGACGCCCGAGGAGCGGATGTCCTTCGCCCAGGTCGTAATGAATGTCCAGCCCCGACATCATGCCGGCGAATCGCCGGCGCGGCTCATCAATGGCGAGCAGCTCGGACATGGCCTCGCGCAGCGCCGTCGTCGGTGCGTCCGCGCGGCGAAGCGCGACCGATGCCATCGTGTTGTGCAGCACGCGCGCGCCGACGGGGTGACGTTCAGCGTGATACGTGTCGAGGAGGACGTCCGGCGATGTCCCCTTCACGACCTGCGCCAGCTTCCATCCGAGGTTCACCGCGTCCTGCACACCGGTCTGGAGGCCGTGGCCACCATCGGGTGGATGCACGTGCGCGGCGTCGCCGGCCAGGAGGACTCGCCGGTCGCGGTAGGCCGCGGCCTGGCGAGTGGCGTCGGTGAACCTCGAGATCCAGGTCGGACTGTGGATGCCGTAGTCGGTGCCGTAGGCGGCGACGAGCGCCTCGCGGAGATCGCGCAGCGTTGGGTCGGTCGTGGCACCGGCACGCCGCTCGGTCACGAGGATACGTACCGTCCGCCCATCGTCCATCTTCCCGAGGGAATGAATGCCTGACGCGTCGCGATGTATCCCCCACTCTGCCGGCTCCTCGGCCAATTCCGCCTCGGCGATCAGGTTGCTCGTTGTTGGATCCGATCCGGGAAACGCGATGCCGGCTGCCTTGCGGATGACGCTGCGCCCGCCGTCGCAGCCGACGAGGTAGTCCGCGGCGAGGCGACGGTCGCCGGAGAGCGTGACATCGACGCCGCGGTCGTCCTGCGTGAAGGCGGTGACTTCGGTGCCGTAGTGGATCGGTACGCCCAGCTCGCCGACCCAGCCGGAGAGGATGCGCTCGATATGAAGCTGCCAGAGTCCGAGCAGGTAGTTGTGGCGGGTCGGAAAGTCGCTGATGTCCAGGGAGATGCCGGAGAACCCTACCGTCGGATAGGTCTTCCCCTCGGAGAGGAACCGGTCAGCGATCCCGCGTTGATCGAAGACCTCGATGGTTCGTGAGTGCAAGCCGCCGGCGCGCGCGCCCATCAGCGCATGGCTCGCGCGCCGCTCGACGATGGCGACATCGACCCCGGCCAATGCGAGCTCGCCCGCCAGCATCAGTCCCGTCGGCCCCCCTCCAGCGATCACCACCGCATGGTGAATCATGGCCACCCTTGTGCCTCCGTACTGGAACGTCATGAATTCGGCCGGCGATGATGCCACCTTCCCCCGGGCTTCCCGCAATCCCCCTGGTCGGCTATAACTTGTAAGTGGCGGAGCGGCGCGCGCCGCCTACCGCGGGTCTCAACGGCGGCGAGCCGACTGGCAGGGGTCGTGCGTTGTCCGCGGCCGTGCCGAACTCGGATCGCGGGATACTGAGAGACGTCATCGTCGTCGCCGGAGCGACCGGACGCCTCGGCGGGTTGATCACCGCCGCACTGCGCGACCGCGGAGCGCGGGTGCGCGCGGTCGTCAGGCACGGCACTCCCAAGGAGAAGCGAATCCCGCTCGAGCGGATCGGCGCCGACGTTGTGGCGGTCGATTACAGCGACCCCGCGCAGCTCCTCCGCGCCTGTGGTGGTGCGGCGTGCGTCGTCTCCGCGCTCGCCGGCCCTGGCGACGTGATCATCGGTGCGCAGTCGTCGTTGCTCGACGCCGCCGTCGCCTCTGGAGTCCCTCGTTTCATCCCCTCCGATTTCGCGATCGACTTCTACCGGATGCCGCCAGGCTACAACCGGAACCTCGACCTGCGACGCGAGTTCGCGAAGCGGCTCGACGCGGCGCCGATCGCGGCGACGTCAGTGCTGAATGGGATGTTCGCCGAGCTGCTCCGCGGACAGGCGCCGTTCATCCTCACCCCGATCAGGAGAGTCGTCTACTGGCGCGATGCCGACCAGCCGATGGACTTCACGACCGTCGAGGACACCGCCGCCTACACCGCGGCGGCGGCGCTCGACCCGACGACGCCACGGTTCCTCCGGATCGCCGGCGAGGTTGCCAGCGCGCGCGACCTCGCGGCGATCGCCGGCGAGGTGAAGGGCAAGCGATTCAAGCTGCTGCGCGCGGGTGACCTTGGGCGACTCGAGAAGATCATCCGCTTCACGCAGCGGATCGCGCCGGGGACGGACGACGTCTATCCCCCGTGGCAGGGGATGCAGTACATGCACAACATGTATGACGGCCGGGCGAAGCTGTCCCCGCTCGACAATGACAGGTACGGCGAGATGAGGTGGACGGGGTTGCGGGCGGTACTGAGCACCGGGCCCGCCTCGCATTGAGTCGGTTGGCGGGGAGGGCGCGATGGTTGTCGACGCCGCCGATCGCTTCGGATCGCCTGCGGTTGGCAACGGCGGTTCTTGCAGCGTTCTCGCTTTCGTTATTCGAGGCGGATTCAGATGAACAGTCTCGCCGAATCTTGCGTTGGGGCGTCGGCGTGCGGTATGCTCTGAAGCACGTCAGGTCGCGCCGATGGGTGGCTAAGGGGCGTTAGGCCGAGGGGGCCAACTCATCACATACCCGCTGGCCGCGCTCATAGCTGGTCTCGCGACGGACGCACTCGTAACCTCGCGGCGCAGGTCACTCGCGCCTG
>DASSZC010000318.1:0-8275 GCA_035702925.1 Gemmatimonadaceae bacterium
CGATCACCCCGGCGTCGAGGGTGTTCACCGGCTTGTCCGGCACGTCGATGGTCACCACCGCGACACCGTCCTCGAGGTCGAGGCGGAGGTTGGTGAAGGCGGCCTTCACGCTGCCCGCTGCGGTCATGGTCGGTTGGGCTCAGTATTTATATGCAATGTGTTACTTAATCGCGCTGCGGCTGCGTCAGGCACGCTCGACGACCATCGCGAAGCCCATCCCGCCGGCGGCGCAGACGGTCATCAGCCCGAACTGGCCGCCGCGGCGACCGAGCTCGTTGAGCAGCGTGGTCATGATCCGCGCACCGGTGCCGCCGAAGGGGTGGCCGATGGCGATCGAGCCCCCCATCACGTTGAGCTTCAGCGGGTCGACGGCGCCGACCGGGTGCGAGAAGCCGGCGCGCTCCGCCCACGACTTGCTCTCGAACCCCTTCAGGTTGCTCAGCACCTGCGCCGCGAACGCCTCGTGCATCTCGACGAGGTCCATGTCGCGGAGGGAGAGGCCGGCGCGCTGGAGCGCGCGCGGGGCGGCGAGCACGGGACCCATCAGCAGCTGCTCCCCCGGGTCGAGCGCCGCGTACGCATAGCTGCGGATGTAGCCGAGGGGCTTGTAGCCTAACGCCTTCGCCTTCTCGTCGCTCATGAGGACGACGGCGGCCGAGCCGTCGGTGAGCGGCGACGAGTTCCCGGCGGTCACCGTGCCGTACCGCCGGTCGAACACCGGCGGCAGCTTGGCGAGCGCCTCGATCGTGCTGTCGGCGCGGATCCCGTTGTCGCTGCTCACCACCGTCTCGTACGACGACGGGACGTACACCGGGAAGATCTCCGCCGTCAGCCGTCCGTCCTTCGTCCCCGCCGCGGCCTTCTGGTGCGAGCCTAACGCGAACTCGTCCTGCGCCTGGCGGGCGATCGCGTTCAGCTTCGCCATCTTCTCGGCGCTCTGCCCCATCGTCTCCCCGGTGCTCGGCTCGGCGATCGCCGGGGTGATCGGGACGAGGTCCTTCGGCCGGATGCGGGCGATCGACGCGACTCGTCCACCGAGCGACTTCGCCTTGCTCGCCGCGACCAGCGCGTCGGCGAAGCCGCGCGAGTGGAGGATCGGCACCGTCGAGAGTGACTCGGCGCCGCCGGCGATGATGCAGTCGTGGTGGCCGAGCGCGATCTGGTCGGCGGCATCGGTGATCGCCTGGTTCGCCGAGGCGCAGGCGCGGCTGACCGTGTACGCCTCGCATCCCTTCGGCAGCTGCGGGATGAGCGAGACCTCGCGCGCGATGTTCGGGGCGAGCACCGACGGGATCACCGTCCCGAAGACGAGTGCCGTGACTTCCTTTCCATCGAGCTCGGCGCGCTGCAGCAGCTCGGCGACGGTCAGCTTGCCGAGGTCGATCGCGGACAGGTTCCTGAACGACGTGCCCGCTTTGACGAATGGCGTACGTACACCAGCGACGATAGCGACGCGGCGTCCGGGGATGGTTGTGAGCATGAACGAAAGCTAGGCCGTGACGTGCTTCGCAGGAATAGGCGAACGCGTCGGTTGATCCCTGACAATTGCACTTACCGGTTCACGAATCACTCGCCATCATACCGGCATGACAGGCGCGCCGACTCGAGAGCAGATGGACAACGCCGCGGCGAGGCGGCGCGGGGTGGTGCCCCCGCCACTCGCCGACCGCGCGCGTTCACTCGACCGGCTCGGCGGCGAGCGCTTCGACGTCCTCGTCATCGGCGGCGGGATCACCGGCGTCGGTGTCGCCCGCGACGCGGCGCTGCGCGGGTTGAGCGTCGCCCTCGTCGAGCGGGACGACTTCGCGAGCGGGACATCGAGCCGGTCGTCGCGGCTGGTGCATGGAGGGCTGCGCTACCTCGAGCACGGCCACCTGCACCTCGTCTTCGAGTCGAGCCTCGAGCGTCGCCGGCTCCTCGACCTCGCGCCGCACCTCGTGCGCCCCCTCGAGTTCACCTGGCCAGTGTACGCGGGATCGCGGGTGCCGCGGTGGAAGCTCGGCGCGGGGCTGTTCCTCTACGACCTGCTCGCCCTCTTCCGGAACGTCGCGCCGCACCGCCGCCTCGACCCCGACGAAGTGATCGCCCGCGAGCCAAAGCTGCGCGCCGACGGCCTCACCGGCGGCGCGAGCTACTTCGACGCCGCCACCGACGACGCCCGCCTAACGCTGGCGACGGCGCTGGGCGCCCGTGAAGCGGGTGCCGCCGTCGTCAACCACGCCGGGGTCCGCCGCCTGACCGCGCTGCGCGGGCGCACCGACGGCGCGGTCATCGCCGACGCGATCAGTGGCGCGGAGACGGCGGTGCGCGCGCGCGTCGTCGTCAACGCGGCGGGTCCGTGGAGCGACGAGATCCGCCGCCTCGACGAGCCGGGTGCGCCGCCGACGCTGCGCGGGACGAAGGGCGTGCACATCACCGTCCCTCGCGGGCGCGTCGGCAACCATGCGGCGCTGACGCTGCTCTCCCCGGTGGACGGCCGGGTGATGTTCATCCTCCCCGGGGAGACGCACACCATCGTCGGCACGACCGACACCGAGACGACGGCGACCCCTGACGACGTCCGCGCTTCGCGCACCGACGTCGCCTACCTGCTCGACGCCGCCAACCACTTCTTCCCGGCTGCCCACCTGACGGCGGAGGACGTCGTCTGCGCCTGGGCAGGGATCCGCCCGCTGATCGCCGGCCGTTTCGGCGAGGATCCGTCGGGGGCGTCGCGCGAGCATGAGATCACGGTCAGCGACCATGGCGTCGTCTCGGTGAGCGGAGGGAAGCTGACGACGTATCGCGCGATGTCGGCGGAGGTAGTCGACGTCGTCGAGCGCGAGCTCGGCAACTCGGGGCGCGCGAGCGGGACGGCGAAGGTCGCGCTCCCCGGGGGCGAGCTCGATTCCCTCGAGCAGGAGACCGAGCGTGCGCTGCGGGCGACCGGGAGCTCCAGCCGCGCCGAGCACCTGGTGCACGCCTACGGCAGCCGCTGGGGATCGGTGTGGTCGCTGTCGACCGAGGACCATTCGCTCGCCGCGCCGTTAGTCAGCGGGCTCCCGTACACGGGCGCCGAGCTCGCGTACGCAGTGGACGCCGAGCTCGCGCTGACGATCACCGATCTCCTCGTGCGGCGGACCAAGGTCGCATTCGAGACGCGGGACCATGGTCGCGCCGCCGCCCCGATCGCCGCCCGCATCGCCGGCGCGCGACTCGGCTGGGACGACGCTGCGCGCGATGCGGCCGTTGCCGCCTACGAGAAGGACGCGGCGCGGCTGTTCTCGATCGACTGATCGAAAACGGGGGGCCGCGCCTTACGGTCTACTTTGCCGCGGTGTCGGCGAGGCCATCGTGGATCGTCTTCAGCTCGAGCACCTTCAGCTGCCGCGTCATCGTCGGGAGCTTGAGGTAGGCGATCTCACCGATCGACTTGCCGAGCAGGGCGCGGCCGATCGGGGACGCCATGCTCACCTGGCGGTCATCGAACTCGAAGTTGTCGCCGAAGATCAGGGTATACGTCTCGCGCGTCATCGTCTTCTGGTCTTCGACGACGACGGACGAGCCGAGTCCGACCTTGTCGGTCGGGATCTGGTTCATGTCGATCGAGGCGAGGCGCGAGAGGCGCTCACGGAGCTGCCCGAGGCGCGCGCGCACGAACTGCTGCCGCTCGAGCGCAGCCTTGTACTCGCTGTTCTCACGGAGGTCGCCCAGCTCGACCGCTTTGCGGATCTCGTTCGGCAGCACGACGTTGAGCTCGTGCTGGAGGGTCTCGACTTCGGAGTGAAGCCGGGTCTTCAGTTCTTCGATCATCGGTGTCGCCTGCGTGTCGCCGGGAAAGCTGGACGACATAAAAAGTGAGGCGCCCGGCGGGTGGGCCGGGCGCTTGCTTTCGCTGAAATGAATCAAAGCCTTGATGTGGATCCTTGCAAATCACGTGCGAGGGGAGCGGGCGAAACAGCGAGAGTCGGTTACGAGACGGCCGGAGTGTTCGAAACAGCGAGAGTCGGGTACGAAATCTCCGGGTAGTCGAAACCGATCTGCCAATCGGGTTCAGAACGGCGGGGGCTGGTTACCACATCCCCGCGGAGCGGGCCGTGTCGAACATCTGGTCATTTCGTACCCGACTCTCGCTGTGTCGCAAAGCCCCAGTCATTTCGTGTCCGACTCTCGCTGTGTCGCAAAGCCCAGTCATTTCGTACCCGACTCTCGCTGTGTCGAAAAACCGGTCACTCCGCACCGACTCCCTTGCCTCACGCTGAACCGCGCCGAATTATGGGGGTACGGATTGGTATCCCGTCTTTCCTCCCGACTCATCGATGCGCATGACTTTCCGCTCGTCAGCCATGCTCTGCCTGGCGGCCGCGCTCGCCGGCGGCTCGGCGTTCGCCCAGCAGCCGACGCCAGCGCCCGCGGCTCCGACGCCCGCCAGGAACGGGGTGATCGTCGGCTACATCTTCGACTCGACGGTCACGCGCCCGCTCGCGGACGCGAACATCCAGATCGCCACGAAGGCGGATGTCAGCCACGGTCGCTCCTTCTCGGTGCTCTCCGATTCGAGTGGATTCTTCCGCGTGCCTGACGTTCCACCTGGCGAATACGTGCTCACCTTCTTTCATCCGCGACTCGACGAGCTCGGATTGAACGCACCGATGAAGGGACTGACGGTGTCGGGCGCGCGGACCGATGTCGAGCTCGGGATCCCGGGGACGCCGCACGTGATCGCGCTCCACTGCGGGGCGCGCGCGGCGAGGGACTCGAGCGGGCTCCTGCTCGGCAGCGTCTTCCAGTCGGAGCGGCCGGAGCCGGTGGCCGGTGCGTCGGTCACGGCGCAGTGGCTCGAGATCAGCTTCAGTGCGCGCGGCATGGTTCGCTCGACGCCGACGGTGCGGGCGACGACGGACGCGAATGGCCGCTTCAGCATGTGCGGCCTTCCCGGCGATGCGATGCTCAATGTCTGGGCGGGATTCGGCAAGGCGGTCACGGGCGCGGTCAACGTCGAGGTCGAGCCGCACCGCGTCGCGACGATCCAGCTCTCCCTCGACGTCGCGGACACGGTGCTCACCGCGACGACGACCGGGCCAGTGCGGCGCGGAACCGCGCGCGTGAGTGGCACGGTCCGCTCGCCGTCAGGCGCGGTGCTCGCCGGTGCGCGCGTCGCACTGCGCGGTACCGACAACGAGACCGTCGCCGACGCGAACGGTGCCTACACGCTGTCAAACCTCCCAGGGGGGACGCAGACCCTCGAGGCGCGGGCCATCGGCTTCGTGCCGATCGCGCGCAGCGTCACACTGTCCGCGAAGCGTCCGCTCCGCTTCGACGTGCGCTTCGACTCGGCCGCGCGCATCCTGCAGACGGTCGAGGTCAAGGGTGAGCGCGTGTACGACAGCGCGACGCAGGAGTTCAACGACGCGAAGAAGCACGGCTTCGGCTACTTCATCGACCGCGAGACGATCGAGAATCGGCAGCCCTTCCAGACGAGCGACCTGCTTCGCACCGCGCCCGGCGTGACGGTCACGACGAGTGGCGCTCCGGGGAGCCAGTCGAACATCCAGATCCGGGGGGTGACGAGCATTTCCGGCTCGTGCCAGCCGACCATCGTCGTTGACGGGTTGCAGCTTCCCGGTGGCGCGGGGGACATCGACATGCTCGCCCGCCCCGAGGACATCGCCGGGATGGCCATCTACCGCGGTCCGTCGGAGACTCCGGTACAGTACGCCTCCAGCAGCACCTGCGGGGTGATCCAGATCTGGACGCGGCGCGGCAACACACCGCGCGGGAAGTCGAGGTAGCCGGGTGGCGAGCGCGGCGCCAGTCGCGCCGCGCCCGCCGTCAGGCACCTCGCCGCGGTCATGATCGCCATCTCGCTCGAGCAGCACGACGACGTGACGCGCGTCAGGCTCTCGCATTGGCGGAGCCGCCTCGCCGGCTATGAGGTCAGCGCCTACCTGTACCGCGGCGTCCTGATCGACAGCGGATTCCCTGCCGCCGCCCCAGCGGTGACGCGGCTGGCGCGCGAGCGCGGGGTCACCGCGGCGCTGATCACCCATCATCACGAGGACCACAGCGGGGGTGCGCCGGCGCTCGCCGCGGCCGGGATTCCCCTGGGGATGGCGCCAGAAGTCGCTCGGCTCGTCGCCCGCGGCGACCCGATCCCGCTCTACCGCCGGATCGTCTGGGGCGACCCCCGACCGTTAGGCAGCTTCACCGCGGCGCCGGTCGTTCCCGGGCTCGAGCTCCTCCCCGCCCCCGGGCACTCGAGCGACCACCACGTCGCCTGGGACGCGAAGAGTCGCACCCTCTTCGCCGGCGACCTCTTTCTCGGCGTGAAGGTGCGCGTCGCGCACCCGGAGGAGGACCCGCGCCTGCTCGTGCGGACACTGCGCCGCTTCGCCGCGCTCGAGCCCGCGCGCATGTTCGATGCGCACCGCGGCGCGATCGCCAACCCGGCGGCCGCGCTGCGACTGAAGGCCGACTGGATCGAGGAGCTCCTCGCCGCGGTCGACGAACGCATCGCCCGCGGCTGGAGCGACCGCGCGATCCGGCGCGAGCTCCTCGGCCGCGAGCCGCTTTCCTCGTACGTGTCGCGCGGGGAATACGGGAAGGAGAATTTCATCGCGGCGATCCGGCACAGCGCAGCTGCTCACCGCTGACTCGCGCCGGTCATTCGACAACCGGCCGGACGCGCGACATATTCGCTGCGCAGGGCGAGGCGGCGCCGCACCGAGCATGGCGGCACCTCATTCCAACATGTGTGAGGAGCGATGGAATCCACTGACTACGATGCAATCGTCGTCGGATCCGGCATCTCCGGCGGATGGGCGGCCAAGGAACTGACCGAGCGCGGACTGCGCGTCCTGCTCCTCGAGCGCGGACGCAACATCGAGCACGTGAAGGACTACGTGAACGCGACCAAGGGGCCATGGCAGTACCCGCATCGCGGCGGCCGCACGCAGGACATGATCAGGCACTACCCGGTGCTCAGCCGCGACTACCCGCTCAACGAGAAGAACCTCGACTACTGGGCGTCGGACGAGGAATCGCCGTACACCGAGGTCAAGCGCTTCGACTGGTATCGCGGCTATCACGTCGGCGGCCGCTCGCTGATGTGGGGACGCTGCAGCTTCCGCTTCAGCGACATCGACTACGAGGCGAACCTGAAGGAAGGAATCGCCGTCGACTGGCCGATCCGCTACGCCGACATGGCTCCGTGGTACAGCCACGTCGAGAAGTTCGCCGGGATCGCCGGCTCGAAGGAGGGATTGCCGCAGCTGCCTGACGGCGAGTTCCAGCCGGCGATGCCGCTGAACTGCGCCGAGGAGATGGTAGCGGGCCGCCTGACGAAGCTGTTCGACGGGAAGCGGCGGCTCATCTCGGCGCGCACGGCGAACCTCACCCAGCCTCTCCCCGGCCGCGGGTCGTGCCAGTATCGCGACGCGTGCTGGCTCGGCTGCCCCTACGGCGCGTACTTCAGTACGCAGTCGTCGACGCTGCCGGCGGCGGTGAAGACCGGGCGCCTGACGCTGCGTCCCTTCGCGATCGTCAACGAGGTGCTTTACGACAAGAACCGCAAGCGCGCGACGGGGGTGCGCGTCCTCGACGCGATCAACAACCAGACGACCGACTACAAGGCGAAGGTCGTCTTTCTCTGCGCGTCGACGCTGAACAGCACGTGGATCCTCCTCCGCTCGGCCACCGACGTCTGGCCGGGTGGGCTCGGCAGCAGCTCCGGTGAGCTCGGCCACAACCTGATGGACCACCACTTCCGCGTCGGTGCGCAGGGGAAGGTCGAGGGGCTCGAGGACAAGTACTACTACGGCTTCCGTCCGAACCCGTCGTACATCCCGCGGTATCGCAACCTGAACGGCGAGAAGCGGCCGTACCTTCGCGGCTTCGGCTACGAGGGAGGTGCCGGGCGCGACGGCTGGTCGCGCGCGGTCGCCGAGCTCGGGATCGGCGGCGCGTTCAAGGACGCGGCGACCGAGCCGGGGCAGTGGTCGATGGGGGGCACCGCCTTCGGCGAGATGCTGCCTAACCATGCGAACATGGTCACCCTCGACGAGACGAAGAAAGACAAGTGGGGGCTCCCCGTGCTGAAGATCGATTGCGCGACCGGGGAGAACGAGCGGCTGATGCGCGTCGACATGGCGAACGACATGGCCGAGACGCTGACCGCGGCCGGCTTGAAGGACGTGAAGACCTTCGATGAGCCGTGCTTCCCGGGGATGGGGATCCACGAGATGGGGACGGCGCGGATGGGACGCGACCCGAAGACGTCGGTGCTCAACAAGTGGAA
>DASSZC010000273.1:0-2321 GCA_035702925.1 Gemmatimonadaceae bacterium
GGGGTGCTCAGCCCACTCGACGCGATGCCGACGAACGCGACGACCCCGGTAGCCATTGCCCCGGCGCCGTGGCGACCGCGAAGGAAGGAGCGATACCGCACCGCGCACCATCATGACCGCGCGCGCACCCGTCAACTTCAGAGGGGTGAACGGCGGCCTCCGGATGGCGAACAGCTTTTCGGGGACTACTCAGTCAGCGAGCGACGCCGCCCGTCCGCAGAGATGCTCGAGCTCATGATCGGGGAGCCGCTGCCAGTCGGTGGGGCAGGGCCAGAGCCGCTTCCGGCCGGCGCGCGAGACGAAGACGAGCCCCGGATCGCGGTCGGGCATGGGATAGTCGCACTCGAGCGCCCGCATCGCCCCCGAGCTGCGCTCGTCGAAGACGTCCCACTCGGTGCCGGTCGAATCGCGGAACGAACGCTCGTCGATCATGACGGTACGACACAAGAATGCAGCGGAGACTTCACGCCTCATCGTCGTCGACGAGTGCCTTGGCCGGCGACAAGCTGCGCTCGGCGGACTGGACGCTAAAATATGCCAATTCTGTGATCTACGCCACCAAAAAAACGCAGGCAGGCGCGAAAGAGGGGGGCCAAGGGCCAGTAGGAAGGCACGGCGGAGCATCGACGTCGCAGCACCCACTCCGGTTGAGCTGCCCGCCGTCCCTAACGCCTGGTCCCTGGCCCCTGACCCCCAACGGTCCGTGCCCTGCGATCAACGCTCCCATGCCCAACAGCACTTCCACTGAAAAGATCACCGCAGTCTTCGGCTCCCACGACGACAAGACCATGCAGCAGCTCCGCGCCGTGGCCGAGCATGCGGAGAAGGCGGCGATCATGGCCGACGGGCACCTCGGCTACATCATGCCGGTCGGCGGGGTCGCCGCCTATCGCGACAAGGTCAGCGTCGTCGGCGTCGGCTTCGACATCGCCTGCGGGAACTGCGCGATCCGCACCGACCTCGCGTTAGGCGACGACTGGACGCGGAAGGCGAAGGACGTCGCCGACGAGGTCGCGCGCACCGTCAGCTTCGGGATCGGCCGCCGCAACGAGGCCGACGACGCGCCGGTGAACCATCCGCTGTTCTCCTCACCGGCGTGGGACGCGCTGCGCGCGGTCGCCGGCAAGCACGAGAGCGACTCTCTCAAGCGGAAGGCGCGCAACCAGCTCGGCACCGTCGGCAGCGGGAATCACTACGTCGACATCTTCGCCGACGAGGGCGGCGCGATCTGGGTCGGGGTCCACTTCGGCTCGCGCGGCTTCGGCCACAGCATCGCGTCCGGCTTCCTCGCGTTAGGCCAGGGAGAGAAGTGGGGGACGCGGGTGAAGGAGAAGGAGACGCTGCTCTCCCTGAACGCCGAGCAGGGCGCGGCGTACTGGGAGCTGATGTCGCTCGCCGGCGAGTACGCCTACGCCGGCCGCGAGTACGTCACCCGCAAGGTCGTCGACATACTCGGCGGCCGCGAGCTCGAGATCGTCCACAACCCCCACAACTTCGCCTGGAAGGAAGAGCACGACGGCGAGGAGCTGATCGTCGTGCGCAAGGGCGCGACCCCGGCATTCCCGGGGCAGAAGGGCTTCGTCGGCGGCTCGATGGGCGACAACTCGGTGATCCTCCGCGGCGCCGCTGAGAGCGAGCGTCAGGCGGATGCGTTGTATTCGACGGTGCACGGCGCGGGACGAGTGATGTCGCGGACCCAGGCGCGCGGGAAGGTGAAGGGCTGGGGCGCGAAGGCGCGCATCGTCGCCCCCGGGCTGGTGAGCCAGGAGATGCTCGACGAGTGGATCACGGCGAAAGGCGTGATCCTCCGCGGCGGTGGGCTCGACGAAGCGCCGCACGCATACCGGAGACTGCCTGACGTCCTCGCCGCGCAGGGCGACACGATCGAGGTGCTGCACACGTTGACGCCGCTGATCGTCGTGATGGCGGGGGCGGACGAGCATGACCCGTACAAGGATTAGCCGTCAGCCATTAGCCGTTAGCGTCGAGCGAGGGCGAGTTCGGTGAGGCGGTGCGAACGGCGGCTGGTTGCTGATCGGTTCCTCTGAGCCGCGGCCTCCCGGATTGTCGGCCGTACTCCTCAGCATTCCTGGCGTCGTGACAGTCTGTATTTGCGAGACACCGAGACACCGAGCCCACCGAGACTGCACACCGAACCGATGTCGTTGCACCAGAGCCGAAAGATTGGGGGCACGTGGGTGAGATGGTCTCGCCCCGCTTGCCCCCAAGCCGTTCGGGCCGGTGCGAGTGGCGCAGCCCTGCTGGCTGTCTCGGTGCACTCGGTGTCTCGGTGTCTCGGTGTCTCGGTGTCTCGGTGTCTC
>DASSZC010000189.1:0-7858 GCA_035702925.1 Gemmatimonadaceae bacterium
GGTCCGCACTCCGGCGCCGTCCGCTTGTCGCTTATCGCTTACCGCTTACCGCTCCCTTCAGTACTTCAGCCCCCCCGCCTCGGCAAATTCCTTCATCGCCTTTTCCTGCTCCGGGGTCAGCGACTCCGGCACCGTGACGTCGGCCTCGACGATCAGGTCGCCCTGCGCCCCCTCGCGATGAATCCCCTGGCCGCGGACGCGGAAGCGCTTGCCGTTAGGCGTGCCCGGCGGGATGCGGATCGCGACCTTCTTCCCGTCGAGCGTCTTCACGCTGACCCGGCTGCCTAACGTTGCCTGGGCGATGTTGATCGGGACGTGGGCGATCAGGTCGAGCCCCTCGCGCCGGAAGAAGCGGTCTTCGTGGACGCTGAAGGTGATGATGATGTCCCCCGGCGGGCCGCCGTTGGTTCCCTTCCCCCCCTGCCCGCGCAGCCGGACGCGCGTCCCGGTGTCGGCGCCGGCGGGGACCTTGATCTGCACCGTCTTCCGCACCCGCAGGTCCCCGGCCCCGTTGCAGGTCGGGCACCGCTCGGTCGGGACCTGCCCCTTGCCGAGGCAGTTCGGGCAGGGGCGGTTCACCGCGAATCCGCCCTGGCCGAAGGAGACCGTGCCCCGGCCATGGCACTCCGGGCAGCTCTGCATCTTCGAGCCGGGAGCGCCCCCGGTCCCATGGCACGTCGCGCACTCCTCGGTGACCTCGAGCTGCACCGGCACCGTCCCGCCTAACGCGGCGGTGCGGAAGGGGATCTCGAGCGTCGCCTCGACGTCCTCGCCGCGCTGCGGGCCGCGCTGGCGCGCGCGGCCGCCTCCCGCTCCCCCGCCGAACATCGACCCGAACAGGTCGCCGAGCCCACCGAGCCCGCCGATGTCGATGTCTTCCATGTTGATCCCGCCGGCCGCGCCGGCCGGACCACCGCCGCGGGCCCCCGCGCCCGGGCGCGCGCCCCCGCCGAAGCCGCCGAATGCGCCGAGCTGCCGCATCTGGTCGTACTGCTTCCGCTTCTCCGGGTCGCCGATCGTCTGGTACGCCTCCGAGATCTCCTTGAAGCGCTCGGCGGCCCTCGGCTCGCTCGCATTAGTATCAGGATGATACTTTTTCGCCAGCTTGCGGTACTGCTTCTTGATCTCGTCCTGCGTCGCCGTCGCCGACACGCCGAGGACGTGGTAGTAGTCTTTCGTCTGGGCCATGCTCAGCGCCTTGCCGCGGCGGGGATGAGTGCGCTCACCCGTTCCACTGCTTCACGACGACGCGGGCCGGGCGGAGCAGCTGCGACCCGAACTGGTACCCGGACTGGTAGACGCGCGACACCATGTGGTCGTCCTCGGGGGAGAGCGCCGGCTCGGTCGCCACCGCCTCGTGCAGCGCGGGGTCGAAGGGCTCGTCCTGCGGGTTGATGATCGTCAGCCCGGCCGCCGTCAGCGCCTTGAGCAGCTTCTTCTCGACCATGTCCGCGCCCTGCACCACCGTCGCCGCATCCACCGTCGACGGGTCGACGTGCGCGAAGCGCGCGAGGTCGTCGAGCGCGTCGACGAGCTGCTTCACCAGCTCGGCCTGCCCGCGCTGACCGGCTTCATTCCGCTCGCGCATCGCCCGCTTGCGGAAGTTGTCGTACTCGGCGGCGAGCCGCAGGTACTTGTCGCGCTGCTCGGTGAGGTCGCGCTCGAGGGTCGCGCGCTCGTCGCCCGCGGTCGCGGTCGCGTCCGACTGCTCGTCGGTGCCACGGGGAATCTCGGCGCCGTCGAAGTTCGCGGCGCTGTCGCTGCTGGAATCGGGTCGTTCGGTCATGGTCCCTGATTACGAAGGGCGCCGTCGAAGGTTGCGCGGCGCGAGCTGCTCTACTGAATGTTCGCTTCGTGCATCAGGGCGTGCAACGGCCGTGCCCCCCGTCGCGCTCGTTCACTGCCCCGTCGCGGGATCCTCGACGTGGACCCAGTCCGGTTGGCCATGGCCGTCGACCGAGACCCAGCACGACACCGGCTGCGGCGTCGAATCTCCGGCGGTGTCGACCGCCGTGGCGAGGAGGTGCCCGCGACCAGGGATTGTCCGCAGCATCAGCATTCGCGGCGAGACCCTGCTCGTCGGGTAGAACGCGACCGCCGAATCAGCGCATGCGCGCTCGAGGCGCGCTTCGATTGCGCGCACCGCCGGCCATTCCTTCGCACTGCCCCACGGCTCGCTCATCTCCGAGCGATGCTCACCGGGATGGCCATGGACGTTCGCCGTGGCGCAATGGAAGACATAGTTGACACGGTTGCCACGGGTGACCTGACCCTCGAAGGCGAGCGAATCGCCGGCGCGCACGGTGCGCTGGATCTGCACCACCGCCGGCGCGCTCCGGTTCTCCCCGTAATAGTAGGTCGCCGGGTGCGTCGAGCCGATCATCGATGCGAACGCCTCGCACCGCCTTTTCTCCGCGCGCGTCTCGGTCCAGGTGAATGGGCTCGTCCCGCGCAGCCACACGGGAGCGTTGCTCGGCAGCACCCACGAGCGCGCGGCGACGATCGCCACGACGATCGCCACCGCGACGATCAGGTCGGCGCGCATCGCGCTCGGACGTTCGCTCACCGCTCCCCCTTCGCCTGCGTGCTCACGACGCGCCCGTTGCGAACGACCGCCCGGCAGTGAAAGTCCCCGGCGAGATCTCCATTGTCGAGCGGGATCGCCTCGCCGGTGACGTGCAGGGTGTCGACGTCGCGGAAGCCGCGCACCCCGCGGAAGTCATATTCCCGGTACACCGACTTCGTCTGCTCCAGGCACGCGTTCTCGGCGGCGAGCGTCACCGCGTGCGCGGCGTCGAAGGCGGCGGGGACACCGGGCCACCCGTCCTCGATGACCGCGGTGAGCTTTCCGATTCCCCTCGCGCCATTCGCCGTCACCGCGCAGTGCCAGACCGCGGGGGTCGCGTCGCGGCCATGTGCCGTCCCCTCCACGAGCAGCGAATCGGGGCCGCGGCCGGGCGGGGGGCGTACCCCGGTCACCGCCGTGATCTCGACCCCCGAGCTGTCGCGCGCCGCCTCGCTCAGCATCTGCTTCACGGTCATCACGCAGCTCACCAGCGCCGAATCGCTCCCTGCGGCGTCGAGTGGCGAAACAATGGTGTCACGTTCCGGCGGCAATGGCAGCGGGACGCTGTCGGGCGCGACGCCGCTCGCCGCCTTCACCGCGAGAGCGGGCGCCGACGACCGCGGGTCCGGCCGCTCGAGGGGCGCCGCCCCCTGACGGGACACCGCCCGAGGGAAGACAGTGATCGCCGCGACGCCAACGAGCGCCGCGACGATGAGGACCCCGCCGATCACCTTCGGCGGAAGGCCCGCGCTCACGCGCCCTCCCCGCCTAACGCGCGACGGGTGAGCGCGAGCGCGCCCTGCGCCGCGCGCCGCCGGTTCTCGTCGCGGTCGCCGATCGTCTGGATCCGCTTCGCGGTGACGTGCCCCTCGACGTCGACGGCGAGCCAGATCGTCCCGACCGGCTTCTCCACCGTGCCGCCCCCCGGCCCGGCGATCCCGGTGATCGCGATCCCGAGCGAGGTGCCTAACCGTTGCCTGACGCCGGCGGCCATCTCGCGGACCGTCTCCTCGCTGACCGCGCCGTGCGTGTCGAGCGTCGCCTGCCGGACGCCGAGCTGCGCGACCTTCACCTGGTTCGCGTAGGCGATGATCCCCCCCTCGACCACGTCGCTCGAGCCGGCGATCGCCGTCAGGCGCGCGCCGAGCATCCCGCCGGTGCAGCTCTCGGCGACGGCGATCGTCAGGCGGCGGGCGCGGCAGAGGTCGAGCACCGTCTCGGCGAGGTCGGTGCTGTCCTCGCCGTAGACCCACCGCCCGATCTTCGCTCGCAGGATCGACGCCGCCCGATCGAGCGCGCTATCGGCGCCTGCCGCGCTCATCCCGCGCGCCGTCAGGCGGAGGTCGGTTCCCTCCCAGCCGGGGAGGTAGGCGAGCGGCAGTCCCCCGGGGAGCCGCGCCGCGTCGCCGAGTGCGTCGGCGAGCGCCGACTCGCCGATCCCCGTGGTGCGCAGCGTCCGCGAGCGGACGACGTGCTGCTCGCCCCCGGCCGCGTTCGCGCGCGCGAGTACTAGCGGCAACAGCGTGTCGGCGAGCATCCCGCGCATCTCGCGCGGGACGCCGGGGAGCATCGCGACCCAGCGCCCCTGCTCGTCCTCGAGCCAGATCCCCGGCGCCGAGCCGTGGTTGTTCTCGAGGATGCGCGCGCCGACGGGGATCATCGCCTGCTGCGCATTCGCCTGCGGGAACTCCCCGGGAAAGCGCTTCTGCCAGCGCGCCTTGAGCGCGGCGAGGATCTTCTCGTCGAGCCGCATCTCACGGCCGAAGATCGCGGCGATGCTTGGCTTGGTGAGGTCGTCGCTGGTCGGGCCGAGGCCCCCCGTGGTGATCACCGCCCCGGTGCGCTCGAGCGCCTCGCGGACGGCGAGGGCGATCTCGTCGGCGCCGTCGCCGACCGTCGTCCGCCTGACGATCTCGACGCCGGCGCTCGCCAGCTCGCGGGCGAGGTGCGCGGCGTTGGTGTCGAGGGTGTAGCCGAGCAGGAGCTCGTCGCCGATGGTGACGACCTCGAGCTTCATCTGCCTAACGCGCGACGACGGGGCCGGGACGGAGCAGGTAGCCGTAGCGGCGCATGTAGAGCCACAGCGACCAGAGTGTCAGCGCGACGGCGACGACCATCGACACCGTCGCGACGATCCCGTTGAAGTAGGCGAAGATGAGGGCGTAGCGGTACGAGGCCCCGGATGCCGGGGTCCAGCCGCTGGCGAGGAACCAGGTGGCGTAGGCGAACCAGAAGTAGGTCGCGCCGACCCAGGTGTACTGGAAGCCCGCCTTCCACTTGGCCGGCCCGATCGCCGCGATGACGACGCCGCGCTTCGCCGCGACCTGGCGGAAGAGCGTCATCAGCAGCTCGCGCCCGAGCACGACGAGCACGATCCAGAGCGGGAGCCCGATCGCGCCTAACGGCGTGATGAAGGGGAAGTCGCGGCCGACCCCGGGCGCCAGCGGGTCGAGGCTGAAGGCGGTCTGCCCGGTGAACGGCGACCAGGCGGCGCGCCCGCCGCCGAGCAGGTACATCGGGATGAACGTCCCGAGGAGCAGCAGCTTGTCGGCGAGCGGGTCGAGCAGCTTGCCGAGATCGGTGACGAGCCCGCGGCTGCGGGCGAGCATCCCGTCCCAGTAGTCGCTGATCGCGGTGACGATGTAGATGACGAACGCCAGCGCCCGCAACGGCCACGAGTTCACGAACGGCAGCAACGCGATCAGCGGCGTGACGGCGATTCGTCCGACCGTGATCGCGTTGGGGAGGTTCATGGCCGGGCGGAAGAGTCTATGCGAGCGACTTGAGGACCAGCTTCGAGACCGCCTTCAATGTATCGAAGACACCATCGCCGGTGACAGCGACCGCCTCGAAATAGGTCGCCCGCTCGACCCACTCCCCGGTCGGCAGCTGCTCGACGAGGTTCTCGCCGGCGTGGTAGGCGTCCGGGGCCAGGCGCTGCTTGGCCGGGTCGACGACCTCCCAGCCCGGGTTCAGCGCCGCCTGCAGCTCCTTCACCGGCGCCGCGTTAGGCAGGTCGCGCTTGTTGTACTGGATGATGAACGGCATCCGGGTCAGGTCGTACCCGTATTCCGCCATGTTGTCGTACAGGTTCTGCATCGCTTCCTGGTTCGCTTCCATGCGCTCGATCTGCGAATCGGCGACGAAGACGATCCCGTCGACCCCCTTGAGGATCAGCTTCCGGCTGGCGTTGTAGTAGACCTGGCCGGGGACGGTGTAGAGGTGAAAGCGGGTCTTGAAGCCGCGGATCGTCCCGAGGTCAACGGGGAGGAAGTCGAAGAAGAGCGTGCGCTCCGTCTCCGTCGCCAGCGAGATGAGCTTGCCGCGAGTGTCCGGCTGCACCTTGCCGTAGACGTGCTCGAGGTTCGTCGTCTTGCCGCCGAGTCCGGGACCGTAATAGACGATCTTGCAGTTGATCTCGCGCGAGGCGTAGTTGATCATCGACATGGCTGTCGTCTCCTCTTACTGGAACAGCTTGTCGATTTCGTCTTCGGCGCCGGAGAGGAGTCCTCCCCCTTCGCCATGCCCCACCTGCGGGCGCTCGAACACCGCCTGGAAGATCCCCGTCAGCTCATCGACCGACTGCTTCATCTTGAGTCGCACGAGTCCGAGCGTGGTCCGGTTGTCGAACAGCACGACCAGGATGACGCGACGGGCGACGTCCGCGAGGTACATCGACTCCTTCTCCCCCTGGTGGAACAGGGAGTTGAAGTCGGTCTCGCCGATCAGCCGCGCGAGCTGGTCGTTGGCGCTGAAGTCCGCGGCCGTGAGGGTCGCGAACGCGGTCGGGTCGAACTTGGGCTGCTCACCGACGGTCGCGACGAGCTGCCCCGTCCGGTCGACGAGCAGCGCGCAGCGCGCGTTGCTCTCGTAGAGGAACCGCTGCAGCGATTGCGTGATCGCGCCGAAATCCTCTTCGGTGAACGACCAGCTGCTCGCACCGGATGACATGCGTGGGTCCTGGGATTATCCGAGGTGGGTTTCCATCCGCCGCAGCAGCGCTGCCGCGCGGCGCCGGAGGGCAGGGCGAGATTCCCACGCGGTAAAATCGCGCAGGAGTCTCGCGTTCTCGACGCTCGGACGAGCCCCAACGTAACCGAGAGCGGCCAGCCGCTTGACGGCCCGCCGGTGGAAAAGATCGCGCTTCGCGTCGCGCATCTGCTGGCTCCACAACAGCATCCCCGCCGCCGCGCCCGCGATGTAACCGACCAGCCCCCACTGCACGTATTCCCGCCTCATTTCATCTCCCGGCGTGCCGATAGCGCCTGGGCGATGGTCACGCCGTCGGCGTACTCGAGATCCCCGCCGACCGGCAACCCGCGCGCGATGCGCGAGATCGTCACGCCGAGCGGGGCCAACTGTCGCTGGACGTACAGCGCCGTCGCCTCACCCTCGAGGCTCGGGTTCGTCGCCACGATCACTTCCTTCACCGCGTTCGCGCGCACTCGCTCGACGAGGTCGCTGATCCGCAGGTCCTCGGGCCCGACGCCATCGAGGGGCGAGATGCGCCCTCCGAGGACGTGGTAGGTGCCGCGGAACTCCCCCGCGCGCTCGATCGCGCTGATGTCCGATGCCTCCTCGACCGCGCAGATGATCGCCGGATCACGGCGCGCATCGCGACAGATGTCGCAGAGCTCCTGCTCGGTGAGGTTGTGGCAGCGCGCGCAGGGATGTACGCGCTCGCCGAGCACGACGAGGGCGTCGGCCAGCCGGCGCGTCTGTTCCGCGGACTGCTTGAGCAGGTAGTAGGTCAGGCGCAGCGCGGTCTTCCGCCCGATGCCGGGCAGCCGCGCCAGCTCCGTGGCGAGGTCGTCGATCGCCGACACGAGCTAGAACGGAAGCTTGAACGGGAGCTGGAGGCCGCCGGCGACCTGCTGCATCTGCTCCTGCTGCAGCCCCTGCGCCTTTCGCTGCGCCTCGGCGACCGCGACGGAGACGAGGTCCTCGAGCATCTCGACGTCCTGCGGATTGACGACAGAGGGGTCGATCTTGACGCGCTTGATGGTCCCCTTCCCGTCCGCCTCGACGGTGACCATCCCGCCCCCCGCCGCCCCAGTGACGCTCTTCGACTCGAGCTCTTTCTGGATCGTTTCGAAGCGACCCTGCATGTCCTTGACCTGCTGCAGGATCTTCATGAAGTCAGCCATGCGCGAAGTCTAGTCCCGGGCCGCGAGCGATGCCAGCGGGTGAGGCGCAGCGCGGGGCGGTCGGCGGGTGGTTGATGCGGGAGGAGCTGCGGCTGTTTGCTGATCGGTTCCTCCGGGCCGCGGCCTCCCGGCATGTCGGCCGTAC
>DASSZC010000356.1:0-3434 GCA_035702925.1 Gemmatimonadaceae bacterium
GTTGCCCTGGCAGCAGGTTCCGTTCGCGCGGAGCGTCCCCGCGTCCCCGAAGTTGAGGCCGATCTGGTCGTAGCCGCGGACGTCGGCGTACGTCGCGCCCACCGTCAGCGCGGTGAAGACATGGCGGATGCCGATGTTCGCCTGCTTCGAGTACGGCACCTTCGCCTTGTTGTCGATCAGCCACGCTTCCGGGCGGCCGGAGGTGTGCACGAGCTGGTCGAGCGTCGCCTTGTCGGCGGTAAGGTAGGCCGGGTTCCACGCGACCTGACCGGCCGTCGGCGCGACGCCCGGCGCGGCGAAGCGAATCGTGTAGTCGGGGTGACGGATCTTCAGGATCGGATCGACCGCGTACAGGTCGAAGCCGATGCGGTCGTAGTACAGGCCCCAGCCGCCGAAGATCGTGGTGCGGTTCTCCTTGTCGATGCCGTAGGAGAAGCCGACGCGCGGCTGGAAGGCGCCGAGGAACGGCTTGCGATTGCTCCCGTCGCTGATGTAGCGGCTCAGGTCGAGCGGACGGGCGAGCTGGCTGTTGTAGCGGCGAAGGGTGTCGGCGACGTCCTGCGGCGTCTTGTAACCCTTGTTCAGCATGTTCGACTCGTAATCCCAGCGCACGCCGAGGTTCAGCGTCAGGCGCTCGAATGGCGTCCAGTCATCCTGGATGTACGTGCCGACCTGGTTGTTGTTGGCGTTGATGTTCGGGTCGCCCGTGCCGTAGACCAGCTGGAAGGGACTCCGATACCCATACGACTGCGGGCTGTTGCACGTCGGGTTGCAATCGACGATGTCGTTGTAGGTGAACTGCGGCGTCGTGTTGTTGTCCTTGATGATGTCGTACTTCACGAAGTCGATGCTGACGCCGCCCTTGAAGATGTGGTCCCCGGCGAGCCGGAACCCGGAGTACGTCAGGTCGTCGCGCATCCCGATGCGCTTCTGCGTGAAGTCCTGGTTGCTGCGGTTGCTGCCGATCACCGCTTCCGTTCCTGCGTAGAGATACTTTCGCGACGGAAGGCCCGGCTCGTTCATCGTCGGGTTGCGGCGGAAGTTCGAGTAGTCGACCTTCGCCTCATTCAGCACCGCGCCCTTGAAGTAGTTGTACTTCAACTGGCCAATCGCGATGTTCTGGCGGAAGTTGACCGCCTCGTTGAAGGCTTTGGTCCCGCCGAAGTCGCGGACGTCGGTCTCGTGGCGGTTGCTAAGGCTCAGCTCGAGCGAAGAGTTCTCGCTGAGCGCGTCGTCGATCTTCCCGAAGAGCAGGTTCTCGCGGAACGGCGACCCGAACGATCCGTTGTAGCGCGAGAGATTCACCGTATCGAGCGCCGTGAACCCAGTCGGCGTCGGCAGGAAGTTGACGCGGTTCTGCCGGTTCTGATAGTTGCCTTCGTACGACGCGAAGACGTGCATCTTGTCCATGATGATCGGGCCGCCGATGCTCAGGGCGGTCAGCGTCCGGTTGTAGTCAGGGCGCTTGAAATTCGCCTGCGTCGCCTTGTCCTTCCGCTGGAAGGTGTCGAGCTGCACCATGCGCGCATTCTGGTAGCCGACCAGCGCGGTGCCGTGCCAGGTGTTGCCACCTGACTTCGTCGTCGCCGTGATGATCGCGCTCGAGGCTTTCTGATATTCGGCCTTGAAGTTCTGGCTGATGACGCGGTACTCCTGGATCGCGCCGCGCGGGAACGGATTGCCGCGGCTCGCGTCCTGGCCGGAGACACCGCCCGCCGTCAGGTCGTTCTTCAGGCTCGTGCCGTCGATGAACAGGTTGACCGAGCTCGGGCCCTGTCCGCCGGCTGAGAAGGTCCGGAAGCTCGTCGAGCTGATTCGGTCCGGGCTCACCGTCACTCCCGGCGCGAGTGCAGCGAGGTCGAGAAAGTTCCGGCTCGACGTCGGCAGCTTCTCGATCTGTGCCCGCGTCACGTTGGTCGCGACTTCCGATGTCGGAGTCGCAGCCACCGCCGTCGCGGTCACGGCGACGGTGGACAGCGTCGTCGCCTGCGAGGCGAGCAAGAAGTTCTGGATCTGGGTCGTGCCGATCTGGACGACGACACGCCGCGTCGTCGGCGTGTAGCCGATGCGCCTGACGGTCATGTCGTAGACCCCCGGCACGAGTCCGGCGAGCACGTAGCTGCCATCGTCCCGGCCCTCGGTGCCGCGAGGAACCCCGCTCTCCACGTTCCGCGCCGCGATCTGCACCGTCGTCAGCGGTACATCACCGGTGCCGGTGACCACCCCACGAATCGTCCCCGTCGTGTTCTGCGCTCCCGCCGTTGTTCCCAGCCCGAGCAGCGCCGCGACCACCGCCGCGCCCCCGAGCCATCGATTCACATTCCTTCGCATGGTGCCTCCCCCGTTGTGAGCACTGCCGTGATTCCCCCTGAGCAAGTCGTTCATGTCGTCCCGTGGTTGCCTAACGTTCGACCAGCGCCGAACCCGCGTTCGGGCTGCTGTACCGCCGCTCCTGCACCTTCGCGCCGCACGAAGCCCTGACCACCAGCTCCGTGCTCAGCGTCTCCCGCACCCGCGCATGCTCGTTCTTGTGGCCGACGGCGTGGATCAGCGTCCGCACCGCCCGCGCCCCCAGTCCCGCGATGTCCACCCGCACCGTCGTCAGCGCGGGATACATGTAGCGGGCGATCGGGATGTCGTCGAACCCCGTCACCGCGATGTCCTCGGGCACCCGCAGCCCGGCGTCGCGCAATGCGCTCATCGCGGCGATCGCCATCGCGTCGTTGGCCGCGAACAGGGCGTCCGGACGTGGCGAGGTCGCGAGGAGTCGCTCGACTGCGGCAAGCCCCGCGCCCTGCTGGAAATCCCCGTCGAATACCCAGTCACCGTGCGGCGCGACCCCGGCCTCGCGCAGCGCGTCCCGATAACCACGAAGGCGCGCCTCGGCGTCGGCGTTGCCGCGCGGCCCGCGGATGAAGGCGATCCGCCGCCTGCCTAACGAAAGCAGGTGCCGGGTCATCGCCCACGCGCCCCCATGGTTGTCGATGTCGAGAGCGTCGACGTCCTCCTGCCCCCCGGCGCAGTTGAGCAGCACCAGCGGGAGGCTCGGCGGGAGCTCGGCGGCGAGGGTCCGGGCGTCGATGACCGGCGACATGATCGCGACGCCATCGACCCGCCCGCGCATCGTCGCCAGCGCCGCCGAGATCTCGGCCGGGGCGTTGTGCGAGCTCGAGACGAGGACGTGGTAGCCGTGTTCCTGCGCCGCCTGGTCCACCCCGCGGATGACCTCGGAGAAGAACTCCCCGTGCAGGTCGGGGAGGAGGACGCCGAGGGTGTGGGTCCGGCTCGTGCTCAGGCTCCGCGCCGCCACGTTAGGCGAGAAGCGGAGCGACGTCGCCACCTCGCGCACGCGCCGCCGCGTCTCGTCCTTGACCGGCCCGCTTCCGTTGAGGACGCGGGAGACGGTGGCGACGGAGAACCCGGAAGCACGAGCG
>DASSZC010000180.1:0-4013 GCA_035702925.1 Gemmatimonadaceae bacterium
GTGCGCCGGCTCGAAGACGAGCAGGTTTGCCGGCCCGAGGACGACGCCGAGGAAGCTCGGCGTCCCCGCGCCGCGGAGCCGCACGTGCAGCCGCGACGTGTGCTCGTCGACGGGGATGACGACGAAGGCGCCCCAGTTCTCGAGCACCAGGGCGCGCCCCGGCTCGAGCTGCGCGACACGCCAGCCGAGGTCGGTCCCCAGCCGTCCCCCGAGGTAGTCGGGCTGGGTCGCGCGCACCAGGTCGCCGACCCGGCGCTCCTGCCATTCGGGGTGGATGCGATCGGCGTTGCGCACATCGTCGCCGATCAGCCGCTCGAGCCCATCGTAGCTGTAGAAGCCGCCCCGATCCTGGCCGATCTGCACGATCCATGGCCAGACCGAGTCGGCCGGGGCGTTCACGGTGACCGCGTGATCCATCCGGTAGTGGGCCTCGGGCACGAGCTCGTCGCCGGGCAGCGCCATCGCGCGCTGCTCGGGGCTCGTCCCCCACGACGTGTGCCAGGGGCGAAGGGCGATCGCCATCGCGAGCCAGGCAAGAAACGCCCAGGCCACCGTCGCGCCGGCGAGCGCGGCGCGACGGTGGTGAGCGTTAGGCCTGACGTCGTCGAGCTGCGGCGACCGCTCGGCAACCGCGGTCGCGAGGACCAGCAGGACGACGTCGATGAAGAGCCCCGCGAGGAGGGCGAGGGTGCCGAAGGACGACAGCAGCGCGACGGAGCTGACGCCGGCAAAGAAGGCGATCGGCTGCCACCACTCTCGCAGCACCGGCATACCGGCCAGGCCGAGTCCGGCGGCGACGAAGCCGACCTCGGCGATCAGCCAGAGGGGGACGACGGCCCATGACGGGCCGAGACTCATGGCCCAGATGCCCGCGGCCGAGTGCCCGAGCCCGTGCAGGACGAGGAGTATCGCGATGATCGTGCGGCGGCGCATGGCGTGGTCCGGTGGGGAACGATCAGAAGCTGTACGCCACCATCGCGGCGCGCAGTCCGCGCTTCCCCCTGTCGTCGTCAGCGAGTCCCTCACCACCGGTCAGGCCTCTGCCCGACAGACACCCGACCGCCGCGGTGCAAACGTGTGGGTGTACCGATCGCACATCATCATCGTGAGGCGCATATGCCGACGACCACTGTTCCCACGCAGAGCCCCGCCCCGCCCGTCCCCCGGCGCCGGCTCACGGGACCGCTAGTTCTCGCCACGGACGGAACCGCACAATCGTCAGGCGCATTCGCGGCCGCGGTCGCGATCGCCGCCGGTGGGACGCGGCGCAATGAACAGGCGGAGAAGCTGGCAGTCCGCGTCGTCACGGTCTGCGATGCGCTCCCCGTCGTCGTTCCGGAGATCGCGCCGGTGCTGCCGCACGAGTTCCTCGAGGGGCGGCGCTCGGACATGCTTGCCGCCGCGCTGGAGCAGGTGCGCTACAACGTCGCCGACACCGCGAAGTGGAGCGTGGACGCGCTCACCGGGCCCGCTGCACCGACGATCGCCGAGACGGCCGAGGAAGTGGGTGCATCGCTGATCGTGATGGGGCTCGGGAAGCACGACCTGTACGAGCGGGTGTTCGGCAGCGAGACCGCGCTGCGCGTCATGCAGCAGTCGCGCGTGCCGGTGCTCGCGGTCCCGCAGAACTGGATCGGGATCCCGCGCACCCTCCTCGTCGCCGTCGACTTCGGAGCGGCGAGCCTGCGCGCGGCGCGCACCGCGATGCGCATCATCGCGCCCGGTGGGAGCGCCTGCTTCGCGCACGTCGCGCCGGACATCGGGCTTCCCGACAGGGATGGCGATGACCTCGCGACGATCTACCAGGCGAACCTCGACGATGAGTTCGACCGGTTCATCGGCGCGGTCGGGGTGCCTGACGGTGTGACTGTGACGCACGTCGCGCTGTATGGCGACCCGGCGCGCACCCTGCTCAACCGGGCCCGCCACGAGGGGGTCGACATGATCGTCGCCGGGACGCATGGATTGAATGCGCTGGCGCGGCTGTTCGTCGGCAGCGTGGCGAGCAAGCTGGTTCGCGGGACACAGTGCGCGCTGCTGGTCGCCGCGGCGCCGGCCGGGAAGGAGGAGGAGGGCGTGGAAGCGTAGCTCCCGGGGTGCGGCGGGCGGCGGATGGCCGCGGTATATTCGGGAATGACTCCGTCCGTCCCCCCGGTGACCGATGCCCGCGCGCTGGAAGCGAGATTCGAAGGCATACTCGAGATCGCGGCGGACGCGATCATAACGGTCGATGAATCGCAGCGGATCGTGCACTTCAACCGCGGGGCCGAGCGGATCTTCGGCTACCAGGCGGCGGAGGTGATCGGTCAGCCGTTGAACATCCTCATCCCCGAGCGCTTTCGCGCCGAGCATCCGGGGCACGTCGCCCGGTTCGCCGCCGGCGCGGAGACGGCGCGGCTGATGGGACATCGCCGCGAAGTCGCGGGGCTGCGGAAGGGTGGGATCGAGTTTCCCGCCGAGGCGTCGATCTCGAAGGTCGGGCTTCCGGGGAGCCTGCTGCTCACCGTCATGCTCCGCGACGCGACCGAGCGGCGGCAGCTCGAGCGCAATCAGCGGCTGCTCGCCGAGGCGGGGGCCGTGCTCTCGTCGTCGCTCGACTACGAGGCGACGCTGCTGACGGTGGTCGAGCTCCCCGTGCCGGTGCTCGCCGACTGCTGCATCCTCGACATCGTCGAGGTCGAGCGGAGCGAGACGCGCCGCATCCGCCGCATCGTCAGCAACCACGCGAGCCCGGCGACGACCGCGGTGCTGCGCGATCTCGCGGCGAACAACGGGCTCACGTGGAGCACGCCGTCGCGCGTCGTCGACGTGCTGCGCGGCGGGGGAGCGTACATCGAGACGGACGCACGGTGGGAGAAGGACTCGATCGCCCTCCCCCTCGCGCGCGAGCTGCACGCCAAGTCGCTGATGATCGTGCCGCTGGTCGCGCGCGAGCACGTCGTCGGGGCGATGACCTTCATCTCGACGAACCCCGAGCGGCGGTATGGCGAGATGGACCTCGCGCTCGCGCGCGAGATCGCGGTGCGCGCGGCGTTCGCGCTCGACAACGCCTCGCTGTACCACAGCGCGCAGCGGGCGAACCGCGCGCGCGACGAGGTGCTCGGCGTCGTCTCGCACGACCTGCGCAATCCACTGAGCGCGATCTCGATGCGCACGCGCGTGTTGCTCGAGTCGCCCCCCGATGGGGAGGAGGAGCGGCGCGAGCTGCTGTCGACGATCGACGAGTCGGTGCAGTGGATGCAGCGGATGATTCGCGACCTGCTCGACGTGTCGAACATCGAGGCGGGGGTGCTCTCGATGGAGCGGAGCAGGGAGGACGTCGCGCCGCTGGTGGAGAGCGCGGTGCAGATGCTCGCCTCGCCGGCGGCGGAGCGCTCCGTGTCGCTGTACGAGGACCTGCCCCCGGACGTGCCGTCGGTGAACGTCGACCCGGAGCCGATCCTCCAGGTGCTGGCCAACCTGATCGCGAACGCGGTGAAGTTCACCGAGCCTGGGGGCAAGGTGACGATCAGCGCTGAACGGAAGAACAACGAAGTGGTGATCTCGGTCGCCGACACGGGGCCGGGAATTCCGGCCGAGCACCTGCCGCACATCTTCGACCGCTACTGGCATGCGCGGCGGACCGCGCGCACCCGGGGGTCGGGGCTCGGGCTGGCGATCGTGCAGGGGATCGTCACCGCGCATGGGGGACGGGTCGCGGTGAAGAGCGAGCTCGGGCGAGGGAGCACCTTCTCGTTCACCCTGCCGATCGCCGGCTGAGCGGGGATCTTCGCGTCGCGGTCAGCGAACGGCCGCGGAAGATGTCGGCGATTTCCGCACACGGGTTCCGATGAATCGCTGATGGAGCGGCGCGATGTCGCGCTCCAGATTCGAACGTGACACGATCCGCGAAGAGCATTCGCACGAGAGACGGATCGCGGGACCCTGGCGGATGGATTCACATGCCGACCGCGAACGACACAGAACGCGCAGGCGCGCTGCCCCCCGGCGCGATACCGTTAGGCGCGGCGCTG
>DASSZC010000459.1:0-4316 GCA_035702925.1 Gemmatimonadaceae bacterium
GTCGTCCCGGCGGGGGGCGTGCCCGTCCCGAAGTGGATGTCGCTCTCGTGGCTGAGGAGCTTGGCGCCGCTGGCGGTGGTCATCCAGACGTCGACCGCCGGCCCGTTAGGCGGGGGCGGGGTGACGCCGCCGCCCGGCTCCGTCGAGCCGCCGTGGCTACAAGCGGATACGGCGACAAGACTCAGAGTAGCGAGGTGTGAGAGTGCCCGAGTAGAGACGCGAGACAGGCGTTGTAATGCCATCGGTTCACCGTTGACTGGGTGACAACGTTTCCGCGAACGCGAACGGCCGAGGCGCAGACGCTGCTGCCCTCGGCCGTTCGCCTGTGCGACCGCGGTTACCAGCCCTGGTTCTGGGTCAGGTTCGGGTTGATGTCGATCTCGCTCTGCGGGATCGGGAAGAAGAGACTCGGGGCGCCGCGAACCGTGACGTTAGGCTGCGTGAGGCGCATCTCCGCCTGCTTGGCGCGGAGGGCGGCGTCGAGCGTTCCCCAGCGCGAGAGGTCGAACCAGCGCTGTCCCTCGAAGATGAACTCGCGGCGGCGCTCGACGCGGATCGAGTCGCGCAGCGCGGCCTGGCCGGTCACGCCAACCGGCGGAAGCCCGGCGCGCACGCGCACCAGGTCGAGCGCGGCGGCGGCGGTGAGCGGACCCGCCGTGCCCCCCTCGTTCACCGCCTCGGCGTACATCAGCAGGACGTCGGCGTAGCGCGACACGATCCAGTTGTTGCTCTGCTGCACCCAGCCGCGCGACTTCATGTTCTGGTCGCTCGTCTCGTCGAGGTACTTGTCGAACGCGGCGCCGGAGGGGACGGTCCAGGTGTTGACGCGATTGAGCCGATCGGTGTACGGCGAGATCATGAAGCTCCCATGATTGCCGCGCACGTCGCCGGCGACGAACATGTTCACCAGCGACGGAAGCACCTGCATCAGCCCGTAAGCATCGCCCCCCTGGAAGTTCGACGGGAGGCTGAACAGGGTGTGGATGCTCCCCGTCCCCGGGTTGAGGATCGCGTCGTAGTTCACCTCGAAGATGCTCTCCGGATTGGTGATCTCCTTCGACACGGTGAAGTTGTCCTTCCAGACCGTGTTCAGCGCGTACGTCCCGCTCGAGATGATCTGGCCGAGCGTCGTCGCCGCGCTGGTGTAGTTCTTCTGCTGGAGCTGGACCTTGCCCAGCATCGTCTTCGCCGCGCCGGAGGTGACGCGCCCGAGGTCGTCTGCGCCGTATGACGCGGGGAGCGAGGTGATCGCCGACTGAAGATCGCTGAGGATCAGTGCGTACACCTGGGCCTGCGGGGTGCGCGACACATTGAGGCCCTTCAGCGACTTCACCTCGTGCTCGATCAGCGGAACGTCGCCGTAGAAGCGGACGAGGTTGAAGTAGGCGAGCGCGCGCAGGTAGTGCGCTTCGCCGAGCACGCGCGCCTTGAGCGTCGCGTCCATCGTGATCCCGGGGACCCGGTCGAGCACCGTGTTCGAACGATTGATCACCGAGTAGAAGCCTCCCCACGGCCCGGCGATGGTGCCTTCGCTCGCGTCGAAGCTGTACTCGGCCATGCGATGGCCATCGGAGCCGAAGTTCGGGCTGGCGATGATGTCGTCCGACGCGATGTCGGACATGTACCAGAAGCTGATCCAGTACGCCCAGCGGTTCGCCTCGTAGATGCCGTTGACGCCGGCCACGGCGTCCGTTCCCGACTTGTAGAAGTTCTCCGGGGCGAGGATGTCCGTCGGCTTCGGATCGATGAAGCTATCGCACGAGATCGCGACGGTCGCCGCCGTCAGGCAGGCGCCGAGCGTGAGCACTCGCAGCGCTCTGCTGGCAGGATTGAGTATGCGCATAGGGTTCGCTTGGCTCCTCATCGGCTAGAAGCCGGCGTTGAATCCGAAGGTGATCTGGCGGGGCTGCGGGTAGGACCCGAAGTCGAAGCCCTGCCCAAGGTTGTCGCTGGAGTACTCGTTGAGCTCGGGGTCGTAGCCGGTGTAGTCGGTGCGCGTGAAGAAGTTCTGCGCGCTGACGTACACCCGCAGGGTGTTCAATCCGCTCATGCGAGTGCGACCGAGCCATGTGGTCGGCAGGTCGTAGCTGAGGCGGATGTTCTTCCCGCGCAGGTACGTGCCGTCCTCGACGAACAGGTCCGACGGGTTCGTCTCGAAGGTGTTGCCGGTCAGCGGCTTGTTGATGCCGCGGCCGTTGCCGAGCACGTCGCGCAGCTGGTTGAAGGTCCCCGCCGTGTTGGTGAGCAGCGCGCGGTTGATGTTGTAGATCTTGTTCCCCACCGAGAAGTTGAGGAACACCGAGAGCGACCAGCGGTTCCACCCGAAGTCGTTGGTGAAGCCACCGACATAGTTCGGCTGCGCGTTGCCGAGGATGACGCGGTCCTCGCTCGTCACCGTCCCATCGCCGTTGACGTCCTTGTACTTGACCATCCCCGCCGCGTCCTTGCCGTCGTAGACCCAGCCGAAGAAGGAGTTGGTCGGCTCGCCGACTCGGAGGATCGTCGGGTTCTGTCCGGCACCCGCGCCGACCCCGGCCGAGCCGATGATCTCATCCCCGGCGCCGAGCTTCAGCACCTTGTTGCGGTTCCACGCCAGGTTGAGCGCCGAGTTCCAGGTGAATGGCCCGGTGAAGTTGACGGTGTTGAAGCCGAGCTCGAAGCCGCGGTTCTGGAGCGCGCCGATGTTCTGCAGCGAGCTGCCGAATCCCGACGTCGCCGGAACGGGGACGAAGAACAGCAGGTCCTTCGTGTGCTTGCGGTAGTAGTCGGCGGTCATCGAGACCCGGTTGCCGAGCACCGCGGCATCGAGGCCGACGTCGAACTGGTCGGTGGTCTCCCACTTCAGGTTCGGGTTGGCGAGCGTGCCGGGGACGTACCCGATCGCGCGCACGTTACCGAAGGCGTATCCCGTGCTGCTCAAGGTTGCCAGCGACGCATAGTTGCCGATGTCCTGGTTGCCGGTGCGTCCGTAGCTCGTGCGGAGCTTCAGGTCATCGAAGATGTTCATCGACTTGATGAACCCTTCCTCCGACGCGCGCCAGGCGAAGGCCGCTGAGGGGAAGAATGCGTACCGGTTGCCAGCACCGAACTTCGACGAGCCGTCGCGGCGGCCGGTGACCGTGAGCAGATAGCGGTCCAGCAGCGAGTAGTTCGCGCGCGCGAAGTACGAGAGCAGCGACGAGTGCGGCGCGCCGGTGTAGACGCCGACGAAGTTCCCGGCGTCCTTCAAGCCGTTCTCGCGGAGGCGATCCGTGAAGAAGTTCTGCGCGGTACCCGAGACGTTCACCGAGTTGGTGCGCTCGAAGGTGATGCCGCCGAGCAGGTCGATGGTGTGGATCCCGGCGAAGCCCTGGTTGAAGTGCAGGGTGTTCTCGTTCTGCCAGGTCGTCGCCTGCAGCTGGCCGCGGCTGCCGTAGCCGCCGTAGTTGCGGCCGGGGAGGGTGTTGGACGGAGAGTAGAAGTTCTGCGTCGAGGTCAGGTAGTCGCCGCCTAACGTCGAGCGGAGGGTGAGGTTCGGCAGGAAGTTGTACTCGCCGAAGACGTTCCCGATCCCGCGCACCTGGGTCTCGTTGTTGGTGACCTCGAGCGCGGTGGACACCGGATTGTTGAACGAACGTCCGGTGAGGATGTTGAACTCGGTGTTGTACGCGCCGCTCGGGTCCTTCACCGGCAGCGTCGGCGGGGCGAGGATCGCGTTGAGGAGGATCGACGAGGTCTCCGATCCGTTGCCGCCGTTGACGAGGACCTTCCCGTCCGAGCGGCTGAACGTGAGGCGGTTCCCGATGCGGAACTTCCTGCTGATGTTCTGGTCGAGGTTGAGGCGGAAGGTGCCGCGGATCATGTCCGTCCCGATGACGATGCCGTCCTGGTTGAGCAGGCTGCCGGAGACGAAGTAGCGCGTGTTGGTGTCGCCGCCGGCGAAGCCGAGGTCGTAGCTCTGGATCGGCGCGGTGCGGAAGATCGCATCCTGCCAGTCGGTGCCCTTGCCGAAGGCGGCGATCTGCGTCGGCGTATACTTCGGCGCGCCGCCGGCGTTGATGTTCGCCGTGTTCACCAGGTTCGCGAACTCGGTCGCGTTGAGCAGGTCGAGCTTCTTGCGGACGTCCTGCTGGCCGACGTACGCGCTGAGCGTCACGGTATTGCCGTTCCGCCGTCCCGCCTTCGTCGTGATGAGCACGACGCCATTCGCCGCGCGCGCACCGTAGATCGAGGTCGCCGACGCATCCTTGAGCACGTCGATCGAGAGGATGTCGTCGGGGTTGATCGCGCTCAGCGGGTTGACGCCGCGCGCCCCCTGCGTGATCAGCGTCCCGGTG
>DASSZC010000466.1:0-3425 GCA_035702925.1 Gemmatimonadaceae bacterium
CACGTCGTTCGCCCGCACTGACATGACGGTGCCCGCGACGTCTGATGGCAAGGGCGCCGCGAGCGGCGGGCGCGCCGAATGGCACGAGAGCCACCTCCGCCGGCTCGAGGAGCTCGGCCGCCTCGCCGGCGCGGTGGCGCACGACTTCAACAACCTGCTCACCGTCATTCGCTCGTACGCGCAGCTGATGCTCGACCAGGCCGCGGCGGGGCAGCCGATGTCACCCGACGACGCCCGCGAGATCGAACACGCCGCGGCGCGGGGGAGCGAGCTGACACGGCGGCTGCTCGCCTTCGCGCGCAAGCAGGTGATCGAGCCGCGGCTGGTGGACGTCGCGCAGGCGATCACCGCCCTCGACGGGATGCTGCGTCCGCTCGTCGGCTCGCGCGTGACACTGGAGTATCGGCTCGAGGCAGGACTTCCTCCCGTGCTCATCGACCCCGTGCAGCTCGACCAGGTGATCCTCAACCTCGTCGTCAACGCGGTGCATGCGATGCCTGACGGTGGACAGCTCGTCATCCGGCTCGGACGCGAGCCGTCGGCGCTCGATCATGCGGTCGCGCGCTTCAGTGAAGGAGCGCCGCCCCCGGCCCCGATCGTCCTCGAGGTGATCGACACCGGTCACGGGATGGACAGCGCGACTCTCGCTCGCGCCTTCGAGCCCTTCTTCACCACGAAATCGGCGGAGATCGGGACGGGACTCGGGCTGTCGGTGGTCTCGGGGATCGTCCGACGCGTCGGCGGCGCGGTGCAGGTGGCGACCGCGCCCGGTATCGGCACGACCTTCCGCGTGCTCTGGCCGGTCGCGCCGGCGCGCGGACACCGCACCGGGGACGAAGATTCGGCGCGACACTCCGGCCTCACCTGCGGCATGGTCGTCGAGGACGATGCCGGCGTCAGGCAGCTCGTGCGCCGGCTCCTGATCGAGGCCGGTTTCGACGTCGCCCTCGCCGCCGACGGCCGCGCCGCGCGTGAGCGCTTCGAGGCGGAGTGGCCGGCGGAGGGCGGGCCGTCGGTGGTGCTCGCCGACATCGCCACCCCGCACGAGGACGGCTGGGCGCTCGCCCAGTGGCTGCTCACCGCGCATCGCGGATTGCCGGTCGTGCTGATGTCGGCGCTGAACTGGGAGCGGCTGCCGACGTCGATGCCGCCTAACGTTCCGGTGCCGATCCTCCAGAAGCCGTTCAGCGCCGCCGACCTGCTCTCGGCGCTGCGGGCGGCGCTCGAGTGGGGGGAGATGGCGGCGGCGCAGCGTTAGGCGCGGCGCGCGGGACGGCCGCGCCCGGTCATCCGGCGGGCCGGGTCAGTTCCTCGAAGGGAGGGTAGCCGCGCAGCCCGAGCAGTTCGGCGGCGAGGTGCAGCTCCTCCACCTGTGCGCCCTCGGCGCGAGCGCGCCGCACGAGGCGGACGGCCTCGTCGCGTCGGCCGAGAACCGCGGCGATCCGCGCGCGAAACAGCGTGTTCACCCCGTGCAGGTACGGCACGTCGAGCGAGGCCAGCGCGGCCGACACCCGCTCGGCATTCGTCGTGTCGCCCCGTTGCGCGGCGTCGAGCCCGACCCAGCCGAGATACCTGGCGTTCTCCGGGTGCGCGGCGGCGAGCGCGCGAAAGATGCTGTCCGCGCCAGCCCAGTCGCCGGTCTGGTAGAGCGATCGTGCGAGCAGCGACCTCCGCGCGTCGGTCGCCGACTCGGCGCCAGGCTGCGAGCGAGCCCACTCCGTGGCGCGAAGGAAGAGCGCGCGGGCTTCGTTGGCGTGGCCATGGACGCGCAGCTCGAGCGCGATCGAGTACATAGCGCTCCCCGCGCTCCACCCCGCCTGCGCCGGGAGCGCGGTGACTTCGGTGATGACCCGGTCCGCGTCGTCGGCCCTGCCTGACGCGGCGAGTGCGCGTGCCTCGTCCTCGATCGCGCGGATCCACGTCGGTTCGCGCGTTCGGCGGCGGCGTGCCTCGACCAGCTCCTCGTCGTAACGGCCGGCGAGGTGCAGGGCGTCGGGGAGCCCGGTGCCGTAGAGGTCCCACGACACGCCCGATCGCTCGACCGGGATCTGCCGTAGGAGCGCGGCCGCCTCGTTCGGACGATTGACCTCGAGCGCGCCCTGCCCCGCGACGAAGAGTGCGAGCTCGGAGCGAGGCGCGGCGGCAAGCATTTCCTTCGCCGCGGCGTAATCCCCGGCGTTGTCACCGCGGAGCTGCGCGATCCAGACGTCGAGCAGGCCCCGGTCGAGAGGCGTCAGTCG
The DNA here is from genome assembly GCA_035702925.1 of Gemmatimonadaceae bacterium. GTDB lineage: Bacteria > Gemmatimonadota > Gemmatimonadetes > Gemmatimonadales > Gemmatimonadaceae > JABFXC01. The sequence continues at coordinate 2,241 of DASSZC010000466.1, forward strand.
GGCGCGAGTCGAGTCGAGTGAGCGGATGATCGAGTCGCAGTGCGCCCAGTCGCCGATATTTCCATAGGCGGCCGCCGCCCAGAGACGTGGCGTGGCGAACGTCGAGTCGAGTGCGGCCGCCTGCCTGAAGGACTGAATGGAACCGGCGAAATCGCGGTGCGAGATCGCATCGAGCCCCTGCACCCAGGCGAGATAGGCCGCATAATCCGGCGGCTGGCTCGCCTCGCGCGCGAGCCCCGCGATCACCGGGTCCACTTCGGCGGCAAGCGCACCCATCACCCGCTGGCGGAGGAGGTCGACCGCGGCGAGGGGATTGTCGCGCCGCGCCATCGCCGGATCGATGCCGCGCAACACGCGACCGCTCGCTGCATCGACGACCCGGGCCTCGAGCCCGATCGAGTCGCCGCGCGCGAAGTAGGCTCCGACGACGACGATGTCGGCACCCGCCTCGCGGCCTATGGCGCGCGGATCGAGCCGCGGACCGGCCGGTGCGGGGGCGCCGACAGGATCGATCACGTCCACTCGGCGGGTCTCGGTGATCCCGCGGCTGATCCAGTCCGCGGCGATGCGGCCGAGTGGAGTGAGCGTCGAATCGCCGGTTCGATTGTCGAAGGCGGGGACGACGACGCGCCGGGGGCGCAGCGGCGCGTCGGACTGGTGGAGCGCACCGAGGGCGATCGCGCCGAGGACGACGACACCGGCGGTGAGATAGAGCGCGGAGCGCCGGGGCACCGCTCTCGCCGGCGCCGGCGCGGCGGAGGGTGTCGGATCGCGAGGGTCGGCCGGGTCAGGCGTAACGTTAGGCAGCGGCTCGCCCGGTGCCGATACCGGCGGCGATGCGAGCTGGGCGGCGATCGATCGCGCCAGCGCGGTCACGTCCGGGTGCGGCGGCGCACCCACCTCGTGCTGCAGTCGACGGACGAGCGCTTCGTGTGCGGCAAGTGCCGCGGCCCGCGCCTCGTGCGTTCCCGGCGCCTTGATCGCGTTGAGGTGAAAGAGCGCCGCGTCCACCGATGCCGGCTCGGCGCCGAGCCAGCGCTCGGAGAGCTCGCGGCAGGCGTCCCATTGCCGCGTGCGCGCCAGCTCGGTGCAGCGCACGGCGGCGCTCCGCGCGAAGATCGCCGCGAAGCGCGCGCGCTCCCGATCGCGCCAGTCGTCGAACTCGGGCGCGTCGTCGACATAGAC
>DASSZC010000163.1:0-4645 GCA_035702925.1 Gemmatimonadaceae bacterium
TGCTCTCCGCGGGATTCGCTCGGCGGACTGAAAACGTGACAGCGGGAGTCGCCCTCCGCTTCCGGACCGGTACCGTGGATACCGAGCAGCGGGGCGCGTTCGGCGCCGACGGCGGAATACTCGCTGATTCGCTTCTCGGGCTGCCGATTCGGGGTGCGGCCTCGACCTTCCTCTGGCGGCCGGCGAACGGAGCTGACGAGGAGACGGCGTACTCAGGCGCGCTCGATGCCCAGCTTTACCGCATCGATTCGGTCGTCGTCGCGCGAGGGGGCTATGCGCTCACACTCGTCGAGCAGCGGACCGCGGAGCACTACGCCTTCGTTGGCGCGAGCGGGAAGCGGTGGGAGGTCCGCACCGGGCTCGCGCGCTACCGGTCGGCCGGCGAGAGCGAATGGTCGTTCCGGGTGGGAACCGGTTTAGAATACGGACGGTATCATATTGGCGTCGCACGCGAGGGCGCCCGCGATGGACTGGGAGGCATCTACCAGTTCACGCTCACGACGCTCATCCGCTGATCCAGTGACCGCACCCGCCCGCGAACGCGCAAACCTGCTCGACCTCACCCCGGCCGCGGCCGAGGAACGTCTTCTCGCGTTCTTCACCGGGCGGGGCGAGCCCGCGTATCGGGCGAAGCAGGTCGGGCGCCGCCTCTGGCAGGCGCCCGTCGCCGACTTTGCCGCGATCACCGAGCTTCCCGTCGCGTTGCGCGAGGCGCTCGCCGCGACCTTCGTGATTCCGCGGCTCGAGCTGAACGCGCGGCAGAAGTCCACCGATGGGACGGAGAAGTTCCTCTTCAAGCTCGCCGACGGCCAGGGGATCGAGACCGTTGCTATCCCCGACGACGGGCGGATGACGCTCTGCATCTCGTCGCAGGCGGGATGCGCGCTCGCCTGCGCCTTCTGCGCGACCGGCGCGATGGGATTCCAGCGCAACCTGAAGGTGCACGAGATCGCCGGCCAGGTTCGCGAGATGCGCCTCCTCGACCCACCCATCGAGATCACGAACATCGTGTTCATGGGGATGGGCGAGCCGATGATGAACTGGAAGAACGTCGACACGGTGCTCACCGTGCTCAACTCCCCCGAGGGACTGGGGATCGGCGCGCGCCACATCACGGTCTCGACGGTCGGCATCCTTCCCGGCATCGTCGCGTTAGGCGAGCGCCCCGAGCAGTTCCGCCTTGCGCTCTCGATCCACGCGCCGACCGACGACCTGCGGCAGACGTTGATGCCGGTGAACACCAAGTACCCGCTGGCCGAGGTGATCGAGGCGGCGAAAGCCTTCGACCGGCGCGTCACCTTCGAGTACGTCATGCTCGGCGGGGTCAACGACCGCCTCGAGGACGCGCTCAACCTGGCGCGCCTCGCGCGCGACTGCCGCGCCTTCGTCAACCTCATCCCGCTCCATCCGGGCGGGGCGATGGGCTTCACCCCGACGCCGCGGGATGCGATCGTGCGGTTTGCCCGCGAGCTGCGCAAGGCCGGCGTCGAGGTGGCGATCCGGAAGAGCCGCGGCAAGGACATCGCCGCCGCCTGCGGCCAGCTACGGGTAGAACGGCTCGGCCGGCGGGCGCCACGACCCGCCGAGCAGGACGGTCACGTCGAGGTAGCGTGACGTATCGGGGCGGCTGAGCACCTGGCCGCCGCCTAACGCGCGGGCGACCAGCTTCGCCCACTCCGGGTGACCCGAGCGGTCGAGGACGAGGACGCTGTCGCGCGCGTTAGGGTCCGTCCCGATGTCGACGACGTCGAATCCCCGGTCGCGCAGGTGCATCGTTGCCCGCCGCGCGAGCCCACGCGTCTTCGTCGCGTTGAGCACCTGGACCTTGATCCGCACCCCCTCTGGTGCGCGCGCGTCGGCGGAGCCGATCGGGCGTCCCGGACGATGCCGCCAGCGCTGCACCGCCCACGCCCCCCCGCCGAGCACGGCGAGGGCGACGATGACGAGGAGCACCGTGCGCTTCAGCGCACGAGGTTCCACAGCGCCACCGTCTCGGGAAAGAGGGTGTGACCCTCGTGCAGCGCATGGTCGATGCGCATGCGAAGCACCTGCCGGAAGGTCGCGTCGAAGTCCGTCGCAACGTGCGACGCGAGATACGCGCGGTCGGCGCGGGCGAAGCTTCGTCCCGGCTCGAGGAAGTCGGCCATGAACAGCGCGCGCCCGAGCCGCCCCCACTGCGCGCTCCCGACGGTGTGCCAGCGGATCGCGTCGAGCATCTCGCCGCGGTTGTCCCCTTCCCGCTCGAGCATCGCCGCGGCCGCGGGACCGTGCAGCATCTCGGTGATGAAGTCGGGGCGCGGCACCAGCGCACGCAGCGTCTCCTCGGGGGCGTCGCGCAGCGCGTCGTGCAGCAGCCCCGCGTCGCGCCAGTCGCGCGCCTCGGTGTCGCTCACGCGCAGCTCGGCTGCCCAGCGCTCGAGCAGCTTCGTCACGCGCTCGATGTGCGCGCGCCGCTTCTCGCTCACGCAGGCCCACGCCGGAAGCTCGATCATTGACCGAGCACCACGTTGTCGATGAGGCGAGTCTTCCCGAGCCGCGCGGCGACCATCGCGATCGACCGCTCCGTCGCATCCTCCACCGGCTCGAGCGTCAGCGGATCGGCGACGGCGAGGTAGTCGATCGACGCCGCGCGCTCACCGTCCATCACCGAACGTCCAGCCGAGAGCAGGGACTCCGCGCGCCGCTCCCCATGCCGGAACGCATCGCGCATCGCGAACAGCGCCCGCGACAGCACCGTCGCGCTCGCGCGCTGCGCCGGGTCGAGGTAGCTGTTGCGGCTCGACATCGCGAGGCCGTCCGCCTCCCGCGAAGTCGGCGCGACAATGATCTCCGTCGGGAAGTCGAGGTCCTCGACCATCGCCCGCACGAGCGTCGCCTGCTGGACGTCCTTCTGCCCGAAGATCGTGACATCCGGCTGGACGAGGTTGAGCAGCTTGGCGACGACGGTGAGGACACCGGCAAATTGGCCCGGGCGCACCGCCCCCTCCCAGCGGGTGTGCAGGGCGCGAGGCACGACGTCGACGCGCCGCTCGCGGGGATACATCTCGTCCACCCCCGGGGTGAACAGGAGATCGACCCCACGCGCCGCCGATTTCGCCGCGTCCCCCGCGGCGTCGCGCGGGTAGCGCGACAGGTCCTCGGTCGGCGCGAACTGGAGCGGATTGACGAAGATGCTCACGACGACGAACGGCGCCCGGCGCTTCGCTTCGTCGACGAGGGTGAGATGCCCTTCGTGGAGGAACCCCATCGTCGGCACGAAGCCGATCCGGGCGCCGCTCGATCGCGCGCGCGCGACCGCCGCGCGGAGATCCGCGATACGTTCGACGGTCTGCATCTAGTAGCTGTGCTTCTCGTCGGGAAAGCTGCCGTCGCGCGTCTCGGCGACGAACCGCCTGACGGCGTCCCCCGCCGCGGCGCCGAGCTCCGCGTAGCGCTTGAGGAAGCGCGGGGCGAAGTCGCCGTTGAGACCGAGGAGGTCGGGAAGGACGAGCACCTGCCCATCGCAGCCCGCGCCGGCGCCGATCCCGATCGTCGGTACGTGGATCGCCTCGGTGACGCGGGCGGCGAGGGCGGCCGGGACGAGCTCGAGGACGACGGCGAACGCCCCGGCGTCCTCGAGGCGCTTCGCATCGTCGACCAGCGCCTGCCCGGCGGCGTCACCCTTCCCCTGGACGCGCGCCCCGCCTAACGCGTGGACCGACTGCGGAGTGAAGCCGAGGTGCCCCATCACCGGGACCCCCATCTCGACGACCTTCGCCACCGCGTCGGCGCGTGCCGGCGACCCCCCCTCGAGCTTCACCGCCTGCGCCCCGGTCTCCTGCATGATCCGTCCGGCGTTGCGCATCGCGTCTTCGCTGCTCACCTGGTAGGTCATGAACGGCATGTCGACGACGAGCAGCGCACGGCTGCAGCCTCGCCGGGCCGCCTGGCCGTGATAGATCATCTGGTCGAGCGTCACCCGCAGCGTCGAGTCCTGGCCGGCGACGATGTTCGCCAGCGAGTCGCCGACGAGGATCACGTCGACTCCGGCCTCGTCGGCGATGCGCGCGAACATGGCGTCATACGCCGAGACCATCACGATCTTCTCGCCACCCTTGCGTGCGATGAGATCGCGCACGGTGATCGCCTTCTCTCCAGTCACTTCGCCTCCATCGGGCGTATTCCCTCGGGACGTGATTCCAGCGCGCGCAGCTCGGCGAGCTCACGCTGCCAGAAGTCGCGATTGGGCAGCTCGGGGTGTGGCACGCGGCACCGTTCGTCGCCGGAGCGCTGCTCGCGCATCGCCACGATGTCGAGGTCGATCGTCCGCGGTCCCCATCGCACGTCGCGCACCCGGCCGGCGCGGCGTTCGATTCCCTGCAGCTCGGCGAGCAGCTCGGCGGGGGTGAGCGCGGTCTCGATCGCGACCATCTGGTTGAGGTACGCGCCCTGATCCGGCGGGCCGAGGGGAGCGGTCTCCTCGACCGTCGAGGCGGCGATCACCCGCGATCGCGGGATCGCGGCGAGCGCCTCGCGCGCGGCGGCGAGGTGCGCATGCCGATCTCCGAGGTTCGAGCCGAGCGCGATGTACGCGACGTCAACCACCGACGCGCCGGTCGACGACGACTTCCGCGTAGGCAAGCGGACCGGGAAGCGCGACGTGAGG
>DASSZC010000291.1:0-12966 GCA_035702925.1 Gemmatimonadaceae bacterium
GGCCGCAACTACCAGGAGTCCCCCTTCGATCGCGCGGTGATGGCCGTCAGGCAGCCCGGGTCGTCGTTCAAGCCGATCGTCTACTCGCTGGCGATCGCCGACAGCGTCCGCCCGAACACGATCGTCCAGGACACGGCGCTCAAGATCGAGCTGCCTAACGGCGACCTCTACCAGCCCGGGAACAGCGACGGGAAGTTCCTCGGCCCGCTCACCCTCCGCGAGGCGCTCGTGCAGTCGCGCAACCCGGTCGCCGTCCAGCTCGGGATGCAGCTCGGGATGGACTCGGTCGCCGCCCTCGCCCACGCGATGGGGATCCGGTCGCCGATCACCCCGGTACCGTCGAGCGCCATCGGCGCGTCGGCGGTGCGCCCGATCGAGATGGTGACCGCGTACGCCGCGCTCGCCAACCTCGGATCGGCCGTCGAGCCGTTGTTCGTGCATCGCGTCGAGGATCGCGCCGGAAAGACCGTCTGGGCGCCGAAGCCCGCTGCCCCCTCGCTCGCCCTCGACCCGCGCGTCGCCTTCATGGTCCGCGACATGATGCGCGACGTCGTCGACCGCGGGACCGCGACCGCCGTCCGGAAGTACCTCCCGTCGACGATCCCCGTCGCCGGCAAGACGGGGACGACCAACGACAACACCGACGTCTGGTTTGTCGGGATGACCCCGGAGATCGTCGCCGGCGTCTGGCTCGGCTTCGACCGTCCGAAGACGATCACCCCCGGCGCCTACGGCGGCTCCCTCGCCGCCCCGATCTTCGGCGCGATGATGCAGCGCTGGTACGCCGGCCGCACCGCCGGCAGTTGGGAACCCCCCGCCGGCCTCGTCTCCGGTGAGCTCGATCGCCTCACGGGAATGGTCGCCGACGCAACCACCCCCCCCGATCGCCGCTACATCGAATACTTCCTCGAAGGCACCGAGCCCCCGGGACTGCAGTTCGACCCGTGGCGGATGTTCGAGATGGGGCCCGTGGCGATGACGTTCTAACAGCAGCCGTTAGCCATAAGCCGTTAGCTGTCAGCGACCGCGGTGACCGCCGTCGCTTCCAGCTAACAGCTAACGGCTAATGGCTGCTGTTACACGCTCGCCAGCTCCAGCTCACGCTCCGGCAGCTTCGCCGAGCGATCGGCGGGGAGCAGCGCGATCTCGAAGAGCTCATCGAGGGTGCGGACGAAGTGGAAGGTCAGCTGCTGCCGCACGTCCTCCGGGATGTCCTCGATGTGCGATTCGTTCTCCTTCGGGAGGATGATCGTGGTGATCCCCGCGCGGTGGGCGCCTAACACTTTCTCCTTCACCCCGCCGATCGGCAGCACGCGGCCGCGCAGCGTCGCCTCGCCCGTCATCGCGACGTCCTTGCGAACCGGACGCCCCGACATCGCGCTCACCAGCGCCGTCGACATCGTGACACCCGCGCTCGGGCCATCCTTCGGGATCGCCCCCGCCGGAACGTGGATGTGCACCTCGATCGATCCGAGCCGGTCCTCGGGGATGTTCAGCTCGCGCGCGTGCGTCGCCGCGTACGTCAGCGCCGCGCGGGCACTCTCCTTCATCACGTCGCCAAGCTGGCCGGTGAGGATCAGCGAGACGTTCCCCCACCCGGTCACCTGCGTCGCCTTGTCCGCGGGTGGCGGTCCACCGTGCAGCCGGCGGATCGCCGCCTCGACGAACATGATGTCGCCGCCTGCCGGCGTGTAATACATCCCTGTCGCCACGCCGATCTCGTTCTCCTCGGCCATGTGCTCGGGGTGCACGCGCGGGCGACCGAGCAGGATCCCCACCTCCTCGGCGGTGAGCGTCTCATCGGTGAGCGCGCTCGTGTCGCCGCCGGCGATCTTGCGCGCGACCTTCCGCGCGACCGCGCCGACCTGCCGCTCGAGCTGGCGGACGCCGCTCTCCCGGGTGTAGCGCGACACGATCTCCATCACCGCTTCGTCGGTCATCTTGATGCCGCGACTGCCGAGCCCCGCCTCCTCCATCTGTCGCGGGATCAGGTACTTCTTCGCGATCTCCGCCTTCTCACGCTCGGTGTAGCCCGCGAACTCGACGACCTCCATGCGGTCGAGCAGTGGGCCGGGGATGTTCTGGATGAAGTTCGCCGTCGCGATGAACAGCACCTCGCTCAGGTCGAACGGGATGTTGAGGTAGTGATCCGTGAACGTGTCGTTCTGCGCCGGGTCGAGCACCTCGAGCAGCGCGCTCGCCGGGTCGCCCTGGTGCGACGCGCCGAGCTTGTCGACCTCGTCGAGGAGGAAGATCGGGTTCTTCGTCCCCGCCTGCTTCATCCCCTGGATGATGCGCCCGGGCATCGCGCCGACGTAGGTGCGCCGGTGGCCACGGATGTCGGCTTCGTCGCGCACTCCGCCTAACGCGACGCGCACGTACTCCCTGCCTAACGAACGGGCGATCGACTTGGCGATCGACGTCTTCCCCACTCCCGGCGGCCCGACGAACAGGAGAATCGGGCCCTTCGCCATCGCGCGGGCCTTCACTTCCTGCGAATCCCTGATCGGCCGCTCCTCGTCGACGCCGGCGGCCAGCGACGGCGTCGCGTCATCCTTGAGCGGGACCAGCTTCGCGGCCGGCACTTCCCCCGTCTTCTCCACTTCCTCGGCGAGCTCCTTCGCCCGCAGCTGGCGGACGGCGAGGAACTCGAGCACCCGGTCCTTCACGTCGGGGAGCCCGTAGTGGTCGTCGTCGAGGATGTGCTGTGCGCGCGTCAGGTCGAGGTTGTCGTCCGAGCGCGTGTTCCACGGCAGCTCGGCGATCCACTCGAGATAGGTGCGGATCACCTGCGCTTCCATGCTCTCGCGTCCGGAGCGCTCGAGGCGCCCGAGCTCGCGCTCGACTTCCGCGCGCGCGTCCCTGGTGAGCGGGAGCTTGGCGAGCTTGTCGCGCAGCTCCGTCACCTCGCGCGACTGGTCGTCGTCGCCAAGCTCCTTCTGGATCGCCTTGAGCTGCTCGCGCAGGTACATCTCGCGCTGCCGCTCACCCAGCTCCTCCTGGACCTGCGACTTGATCTCCTCCTGTGCCTCGAGCATCCCGATCTGCCGCTGCACGTGCACGAGCACGCGGCGCATCCGCTCCTCGACGCTCAGCGTCTCGAGCAACCCCTGCCGCTCGGGAACGGCGAGGTCGATGTAGCCGGCGACGAGGTCGGTGAACTTTCCCGGTTCGGTGACCGAATCGAGCACCTGGTGCACGACCTCTTCGGGAAGTCCGCGCCGCTCGCCCAGCTCGGCTGCGCGCTCGCGCGTCTCCTTGTGGAGGGCGGTGAAGGCGGCGTCGTTCTCGTCGATCGGGCCGAGCTCCTCGACTGGGACGACGACCGCGTTCATGAAACCGTCGCCCTGTCCGTACTGGAGCGCGGTGGCCCGCTGCTCACCCTGCAGCAGCAGCTGGACGCCGCCGAGTCCGCGCTGGACCTGTCCGATGCGCGCGATCACGCCCATCGAGTACAGGATGTCCGGCGTCGGCTCGTCGGTGTTGTCACGCTGCGCGACCGCGAAGACGAGGCGGTCGCCCTTGAGCGCGCTCTCGATCGCGCGCAGCGTGCCCGGCCGCCCCGCCGCGATCGGCGCGGTGAGACCCGGGAAGATTACCGTTCCCCTGAGTGGAAGAACGGGAAGTGTCTGTCGCTCAGCCATGATTGGCACCTGGTAATTGCAGTCGTCGCGAATCCTGACCGGCGGAAGGTCCGCACATCGCAGACCATACCGCCTTCATTCGCCTGTGGGCGTCGCCCGCCCCCTGACATATGAGGGCCGCGGCGGCATCCGCGGTTCCTCCCTTTGTACCCCCGTTCGACACGCGCCATGGCGGCAGTGATGCGCGGAGATGCCGGCCGGGGTGGCGCGTCGTGCCGCCTCCGCCTGCCGCATCGGCTGACGGGGTCGCCAGTGGAGATTCGGGGGGATCGACGCCTCACGATCGCCTTTTCAGGCGGGCGGAGCGGTGCTACTATGGGGGACACAGGTCCCCCCTCCGTGGAATCCATTCAGTGAGCGAACCCGCCGCGTCGACACAGGACGCCGAACTGCGCGCGCACGTGTCGCGAGTGCTTGGCACGCACTACGACATCGAGCAGGAGCTCGGGCGCGGGGGAATGGGGATCGTCTACTGCGCGAAGGACCGTCGCCTCAAGCGCACGGTGGCGATCAAGCTCCTGCCCCCGGAGCTGGCCTTCCGCTCCGACATCCGCTCGCGATTCCTCCGCGAAGCCGAGACCGCGGCGCAGCTGAGCCACTCGAACATCGTTCCCATCTACAGCGTCGACGAGATGGAGAACCTCGTGTTCTTCGTGATGGCGTACGTCGCGGGGAACAACATCGCCAAGGAGCTGCACGAGCGCGGCCGGCTCGGCGTCGTCGAGACTCGGCGCATCATCCGCGAAGTCGCCGACGCCCTCTCCTACGCGCACGGGCGTGGCGTCGTCCATCGCGACATCAAGCCGGACAACATCCTGCTCGATCGTGACAGCGGCCGGGCGATGGTCACCGACTTCGGGATCGCGCGCGCGGTCAGCGAGAACACCGACTCGTCGCGCCTGACGGCGACCGGGATGGCGATCGGGACGCCGACCTACATGTCCCCCGAGCAGGCCGCCGGCGAGCGCGAGATCGACGGACGGAGCGACCTGTATGCGCTCGGCGTCGTCGCCTACCAGATGCTGAGCGGCGCGCCCCCTTTTGCCGCGTCGAGCACCCCGGCGATGCTCGTCAAGCACCTCACCGAACGGCCCGCGCCCCTGCGCTCGAAGCGGAGCGACGTTCCGGAGGAGCTCGTGCGGATCGTGATGGTGCTGCTCGAGAAGGATCCGGCCAACCGCCTGCCGAGCGCCAGCGCGCTCGTCGCCGCGCTCGACGGCGCTCCGGTCGCGCTGCCCCCGCGCACCGAGGCAGTGCCGGGCGGGATGGCCGGGTCGGCGCCGCTCCCCCCGCCGCCGCCGCTGCCCGTTCCGGTGAGCGCCCCGGTCAGCGAGCCGAGTCAGGAGACGCTGGCCCGCTGGTACGCGCCCGAGATCGTCCGCTTCCGCGGCCGCGTCCGCAAGTGGGCGTATGCCTCGGCGGCGTTCCTCGTCTTCAAGCTGCTGTTCGTCCACCAATTTCCGTGGCTGACGATCTCCGGGTTCTGGGGGATGGGGCTCGCCTGGCAGTTCACTGGGCTGATGGGGCGCGGCCACAGCTGGCGCGACGTCCTCCGCCAGCCTAACGATCGCGAGTTCGTCGACCTCCTCGCCGACTGGGTGGAATCGGCGCAGTCGATCTTCGACGGGCAGAAGCGGATGGCCCGCCGCCTCGCCCGCAACGACGCCCGTGCCGCCCGCCGGATGCTCCCCCCCGGGGGCGCCTCCCAGGGGCCGGCGTCGCCGCTGCCGCGCGGCACGGCGTGGAGCCCGCTGCCTAACGGCGCGCCACAGCAGCCCCCGCTCCCCGGCTCGCGCGAGGCGGTGTTCGCCCAGGCGCAGATCGACCGCGACGAGATCAAGCGGCTCATCGACTCGATGTCCGGCAACGACCGGCAGATGGTCGCCAACGTCGTTCCCTCCGCCGACGCGCTGCTCGAGCGCGTGCGCACGCTCTCGATGTCGCTCGCCGACGTCGAGCGCAACATGCCGAAGGGACAGCTCGACTCGGTCGAGGCCGAGATCGCGCGGCTGGAGAGCGAGGCCAATCCCCTCGACCGCGTCCGCAGTGAGGAACGGGTGCGGCGGCTGGCCGCGCTGCGCCGCCAGCGCCGCGCGCTGAGCGATCTCGCGACGCGCCGCGACCAGATGGCCGCCCGCATCGAGAGCTGCGCGCTCGCGCTGCAGAGCATGCGGTTCGACGTGCTCCGCCTCCGCGCCGGCGCCCAGTCGCACGCGCAGGTCACCTCGCTCGCCCTCGAGGCGCTGAACCTCGCGCGCGAGGTCGACTACGCCGTCGCCGCGAACGAGGACGTCGCTCGCCTCACCAACACGACGGCCCGGCCCGCAGCCGGGACCTGATGGCGGCTGCCGCGGGGGCGCGCGACCTCGCGGCGCTCGTCGGCGCCGAGACTCTCGCCGGGCGCTGGGGCGATGCCGTGCGCCAGGCGCACGAGGATCGCGACGCGATCGCCCGCGCGCGCGGCCAGCGCGACCCGCGGACGACCCTCGACGTCCCCGACCTCCTCCCGACCGCCGAGGAGCTGCTCGAGCGCGTGATCTCCCTCGCGCCCACCCTCCACGGTCTGGACGGCGCCCTCTCACCCGCCGCGCTGCAGCTCCTCGAGGAGCGGATCAGCCGCGCTGCTGCGGACGGCGGAGGAGAGGCGAACGCGCGTACCCTCGCGATGCTCGAGCACCAGCGGACCACCCTCCGCGAGTTCGAGGAGCGCCGGAACGCCCTCGCCCGGAAGATGGAAAAGGCACTGCTCGCCCTCGCCCGCCTGCGCTACGAAGCCAAGCGCCTCCGCGGGCTCTGAGCTCCCCACACTCACCGCGTCCCCGTGCAACGCCACGCCCCTTCGCTCGCCCTCGCCGCGCTCGTTGTCGTCCTCACCCCCGCGCCCTCGCTCGCCCAGCGAGCCACGCCGGTGCGCATCCCGGCACCGGCGTCGGTGATCGGCTTCACCCCCGGCACCGATCGCCGCCTCCCCCCATGGCGCGACGTCGTCGCCTGGTTCACCGCCCTCGACGCGGCGAGCCCGCGCGTCACCGTCCGCACGTTAGGCAGGACGACGCTCGGCCGCCCCTTCATCGCCGCATTCATCGGCGACTCGGCGACGATCGCCAACCTGCCGCGCTACCGCGAGATCCAGCGGAAGCTCGCTGACGCGCGCCTCCGCTCGCCGGGCGACGTCCAGCGGCTCGTCGCGAACGGAAAGGTGGTCGTGCTCGTCACCTCGAGCATCCACTCGACGGAAGTCGGCGGGATCCTCACCCCGATGCTCCTCGCCGAGCGGCTCGCCGGGGCCGAGGACGCCGAGTCGCGGGCGATCCGCGCCGGAACGCTGGTGATCCTCGTTCCCTCGCTCAACCCCGACGGGGTGGACATCGTCGGCGACTGGTACCGCTCGACGTTGGGCACGCCGGCCGAGGGGATGTCGCCCCCCTGGCTCTATCACAAGTACACGGGCCACGACAACAACCGCGACTGGTACTTCTTCTCGCAGGCCGAGACCCGCCTGACGGTCGACTCGCTGCACAACGTCTGGCACCCGGAGGTGGTGAACGACATCCACCAGCAGGGATCGGGAGCGGCGCGGATCTTCATCCCGCCGTACATGGACCCGGTCGAGCCGAACGTCGACCCGCTGCTGACCGCCGGGGTCAACGCGTTAGGCACGGCGATGGCCTGGCGGATGACCGCTGACGGCTTCACCGGCATCTCGATCAACTCGACGTACGACGCCTGGACCCCCGCCCGCGCCTACCAGCACTACCACGGCGGGGTCCGCATCCTCACGGAAACGGCGAGCGCCCGGCTGGCGACGGCGATCGACATCCCCTTCGACTCGCTCCGCCCCGGGCGGGGCTACGACTCGAAGACCGCCAGCTGGAGCTTCGTCGCGCCGTGGCCGGGGGGCCATTGGGGGATCGGCGACATCGTGCGCTACCAGACCGCGGCGACGTGGGCGATGCTCGCGTCGGTGGCCGGCGATCGAGCGGCGTGGCTGACGAGCTTCGCGACGTTAGGCGACCGCGCTGTCGCCGGTCGCGCCGCCCCCGGCCGCGAGAAGTGGCCGATGGCCTACGTCATTCCCGCGGCCCAGCGCGATTCGGCGGCGCTGGCTGTCCTCCTCCGCACCCTGCAGCGCGGGCAGGTCGAGATTCACCGGGCGACGGCGCCGGTCAGCATCGGCGCGGTGACGTGGCCGGCGGGGAGCTACGTCATTCCCCTCGCCCAGCCCTACGGCTCCTTCGCCAAGGCCCTGCTCGAGCCACAGCGCTACCCGGACCTCCGCGAGTATCCGGGTGGGCCGCCGAAGCAGCCGTACGACGTCACCGCGCACACCCTTCCGCTGCTGCTCGGCGTTACCGCCACTCCGGTCTACGACCGTGAGCCGAGCCACTCCCCGGCCCTTGTCGCGCCGGTTCCCGAGCCCCGGCTCGTCGCCCCCGGGCTGAGCGATCACCCCGCGAAGCGGATCGCGATCTACCAGAGCTGGTCGCCGACGATGGATGAGGGATGGACGCGCTGGGTGTTCGACCAGTACCGGATTCCCTTCACGACGATCACTGACCGCGACGTCCGCGCTGGCGGGCTTCGCGATCGCTTCGATGCCATCCTGATCCCGGACCAGCCCTCGCGCGAGCTGTCGCGCGGGTTGACGGGGAGCTATCCCGACTCCCTCAAGGGTGGCCTCGGCGACGCCGGCGCCCGTGCGCTCGCCGCCTTCGTCGACGATGGCGGCACCTTGGTCGCGTTGAACGAGGCGAGCGACTACGCAATCCAGGCGCTCGACCTCCCGGTGCGCGATGTCCTCGCCGGCGTTGCCGATCGCGAGTTCTACGCTCCGGGCTCGATTCTCGTGGCGACGCTGCGCCCGCGCAGCCCGCTCGCCGCAGGGATGCCGCCAACCGCCGCGATCTGGTTCGAGGAGGGACCTGCCTTTTCTATCGGCGACAGCACGCGGGCGACCGCGATCGCGACCTACGAGAGCGGGAACCCCCTCCTCTCCGGCTGGCTGCTCGGCGGCGCGAAGCTGGCGGGCACCGCCGCCCTCGTCGACGTGCGCCGGGGGACGGGGCACGCCGTGCTCTTCGGCTTCCGCCCCCAGTACCGCGGCCAGAGCATGGCGACGCTTCCGCTGCTGTGGAACGCCTTGCTCGGGCGGTTCGATCGTTAGGCGGGAGAGAGAGGGCGGGGAGGACGGCGGAACGGCGCCATGTGACGAGTGGACGCCGTTCCGCAGTCCTCGCGCCCGGGCGCTTCAGGCCCAGCCCCGGTCACGCCGTTAGAATTCCTCGATGCAATCGATCGATCGCCTCTGCCGCGCGTTGGGCGCCGTCGCACTTCTCGCCGGCGTGGCGTGTGGTGAGTCCGCTGGACGACCCTCGGCTCGCGACAGCGCGCCGGCGGGAGCGCACGTTGCGGCCCGCGGCTCCGTTCCCGCCGATTCGCTCGTCATCCCGAAAGCGCCGCTCGTCGCCCGGCCGACGCCGCTGCGCGGGCTGTACGTCAATCGTTGGGCGGCGCTCGGGGACCGGATGTGGCAGCTGATCGGCGTCGCCAGGACCACCGAGGTCAACGCGCTCGTCATCGACGTCAAGGATGATCGCGGGCTCGTGCTCTACCGGTCGCGGGTGCCGCTCGCCCGGGAGATCGGTGCCGACACGACGATGCCGATGCGCGCCGAGCGGGTGCGCGCGGTGCTCGACACGATGCGCGCGAACGGCATCTATCCCATCGCGCGGATCGTCGTCGTCAAGGATCCGCTGCTCGCCTCGAAGAAGCTCGCCTGGTCGATCAAGCGCCGCGCGGCCCCCGACTCCCCGTGGCTCGACAAGAACGGGAATCCCTGGCTCGACGCCAACCAGCCGGGGGTCTGGGACTACGCCGCCGACCTCGCCGAGGAAGCGGTCGCGTTAGGCTTCAGCGAGATCCAGTTCGACTATGTCCGCTTTCCCGACGAGAAGCGGCTCGTCAGCGAGGCGATCTTCCCGCTGGCACAGGGGCGGGTGAGGGCGCAGGTCATCCGTGACCAGCTCGGGAGGGTGCGCAAGCGCCTCGCGCCGACTGGCGTTCCGGTGACGATCGACGTGTTCGGGCTGACGACCTCGGACAGCACCGACATGGGGATCGGCCAGCGCTGGGAGATGTTCGTCGACCAGGCGGACGCCGTCCTGCCGATGACCTATCCCTCGCACTACGCGCCGGGGAGCTACGGGATCGAGCTGCCTAACGCGCATCCCTACGAGATCATCGGCCACGCCCTCCGCGACGCGAAGCGCCGCACGACCGGGATCGGCGGTGCGGCGCGCATCGTACCATGGTACCAGGACTTCACCCTCGGTCCGCCCCGATACGGGGTGGAGCAGGTGCGGGCACAGATCCGGGCCGGTCGCGACGCGGGGTTCGACGAGTGGCTGCTCTGGAACCCCGGGTCACGCTACACGATCGCCGCGCTGGCCCCTACTTCTTCCGATTCGCTTCCGAGATGATCCAGTTCGCCGCTGCCTGCACCTCGCGGAAGAGCCGCGCGTTCTGCTCGGTGATCGGGATCGCCGACTGCTGCAGGTTCCTCCCGTTCGTGACCGAGCTGACCTGGCCCGCGCCCGGGGGAAGGAGGTAGCCGGACACGCGGATCCGCGTTCCGCGGAAGAAGCGCACGTCGCTTCCCTGGACGACGAGGAACCAGCGCTGTGAGCTCTGCTTCTCCGTCGACACTTCACGCAGGTAGTTCGGCACCAGCTTCGGTGCGGTCACGAGGACGTCGCTTCCCGCGCCGGTGACGGTGAAGCCGTGGTGGACCAGCTGAGTGCGCGCGATCTCCAGTGCCTGCGGCCGCGACGCGTTGACCGTCGTCGTCACCGAGTCCCCGTTCGCCGACCCGCGGATCCTCGCGCACCCGGCGACGAGCACCAGCGCCGCGATAGTTGTGATCTTGATCATCTTCATCGTCTCATCTCCGAATACGCCCGGCGGCACGCGCCGTTGTCGTGCCTGCTCTGCACGCGCCGGGCCACGTCGTCAGCGCGCGGCTTGCGCGCGCCTTCCGGAGCGATTCAGCGGATGACCACGACCCCGACCTCGCCGTTGAATTCGTCGGCGACCGGGACGAGCCCCGGCGGCGCGGCCCACGCGCCGCCGTCGACGCGCACGCTGACGCGATAGGTCCCGGCGGCGATCGGCAGGACCAGCTCCCACGCGCCGCCATCGAGCGCGCGCATCGGGAGCGGAGTCCAATCGGTGAAATCGCCACTCAACTCGACCTTCAGCGCGCGCGGGGCACGAAGGCGGATGACCCGCGCGCCACCGGCGATGGTGTCGACGCGGAACGCCGGAAGATCGGGCGGCTGGTACCAATCGACCTGCTGGCGCTTGCCACGCTCGAACCGCACCCCGAGTGACGCATACGAGCCGTTAGGGAGCTGGCGGATGTAGTCCGTCGGGTAGCCGCCGGCGCCGGCGCGCACGAGTGTGCCCGGCGTCACACGATAGCTGGCAACGACGGAATACCACATCTCCGCCCAATGCTGCACGGCGAAGCCGATCGCCTGCGAGCCCTGTCTGCCGCCGACTTCACCCGTGATCTCGGCGCGGCCGAACGCCATCGTTGCGCCGCTGAGGAGGGTGAGCATCGGCTCGCTGCGGACGACCTGCATCCCGTACGCGAGCTTCTGGCTCGAGGCGACGTCCGAGGTGAGCGTCGCGACGGTCATCAGATGGCCGCTGCGGAAACGGTCCGCTCGTGCGCTCGCGAAGAGCAGCAGGTGACGGAGCTCGCGCGTCACGCCGGCCTCGACGCCCCATGGGAGGTGCACGTTTCCCCCATAGTTCTCCCCGACCGACCCGCTCGCCGAGAACCCCCAGCGGCCGAGGATGATGTCGGCTCGCGCACGCGCGTCGACCTGCACGAGGTCCCTGGCGACGGGCACGAGGAAGTCCCCGTCGATCGTCTGGATGGTGCTCGCCGTGCGATAGCGCAGCCCACTGACGCCGAGCCCCCCCTCGACGACGACCCCGAAGTGCTCGCTCGATCGCATCGTCCCGACGAGCGAGTTCTGGAGGAAGTAGTGCCGGCGGTCGGAGACCGCGGCGCTCCCCTCGTTGGCGAGGCTGAAGCGCCCCCACTCGCGGCGGATCGAGGGCGCAACGCTGAGCGCATACTCGCTCGCCGCCTGCGACCCGCTACCCGTCTGGACGTGGGCGAGGTCGAGGTCGACCGTTCCGCCCAGCTGCGCCGCAGCGGGGCGGGCGCTGCCTAACGCGAGGGCAGCGGCGGCCAGGGCGCCGGCGTGCCACCGCCGCATGTCAGGGCTTCGGGTTCGTCGGATGCGTGGCGCCGGCGGAAGCCGGCGACGCACTGCTCGCCGCCCCCGAGGCCAGTGGGCCGCGCGTGGGACGAAGCCTCGTCGACGCCCCGCTCACCGCGCCGCGGGCGCGGATCGCCGCCGCCGTCGCCGGATGCGCGCCGTCGCGGACGTCGCGCTGCACGTCGCGCTGGATCGCGAGCAGCGTCTCGTCGCCGAGCCCTTCGTGCGCCACGAGCAGGATGAGCGCGCTCGCCGTGTCGTGCGGCACCCCGCGCGTCACGAGGTCCCCGAGCACGACGAGGGGTACCGCCAGCGACTTGCCCGCGCGCTCGTGGCGAAGCTGCGACAGCACCCGCGTCCCGACCCCCGCCTGCAGCGCCGAGGCGGCGGCCACCAGCTCGGCCTCCGTCGATCCCGCGCCTAACGCGGCGCGGCTGCTGTCCAGCCGCGCGGCGAGGCTGGTCACCGCCTCGACGATGCGCGCGGCGGGGGCGCGCTTGCGCGCTCCCTCGAGCGCCTTGTCCACCAGCGGCTCGACGGGGAGCGACGCGGCGCGCGCCCGATCGATCACCGCGCTCACCCGCTGCTGCGTCGCGGCATCGAGCTGCGCGACGAGCCTGGGGTCCTGCGCCGAGGCGCGAGCCCCCGGCACGGCGATCGCCAGCGCGAACAGCGCGCCGGCGCGCATTGCACTGAGTCGTGAGCTGCTCATCGATGCGCTCCCGAATTCTCGTTGACGACCAGTACCGAGTAGCCGACCCCGAACTCGTCGGCGGGCGCCTGCGGCGCGTTAGGGTCGCGGACCCAGCGCTCCCTGTCGACGACGAATGCGTATTCGTGACGACCGAAGGGGACGTCGAGCTGCCCCGACCACACACCGCCCGACGATGTCAGCGGCGTGGCCGCGAGGTCCCAGTCGTTGAAGTCGCCGACCACGGCGACACGCCGCGCCTGCGGGGCCACGAAGACGAACTGCACCCTCGCGAGCCGGGTCCGCCCGTCGGCGTTGATCCTGGCCGCGGCGGCCG
>DASSZC010000148.1:0-3182 GCA_035702925.1 Gemmatimonadaceae bacterium
ACCGCCGATGACCCCGACTTCGCGTCGCTGAGCGGGATCTCGCTTCCCGTCACCCTCACCGCGCGCGACGGCGCGCGGACCGCGACGGCGAGCGGCGGCTTCCTCTTCACTCACCGCGGCTACAGCGGCCCCGCGGTGCTCGACGTCTCGCACGTCGTCGTGCGTTCGCGGCTCGAGGGCGACGGCAGCGCGACCATCAGCGTGCGCTGGACCGCGCTCGGCGAGGAGGAGTGGATCGCGGCGCTGCGCCCGCAGGGCGCTCGAAGCGTGACGGGCGCGATGCGTGTCCACCTGCCGGACCGGCTCGTCGCCGTCCTCCTGCGGAAGGCGAAGGTGGACGCGGCGCGCTCGCTCGCCGACCTGCGGCGTGACGAACGCCAGCGCCTGGTCGCGATGCTGACGCGCGGGGAATTGCCGTGGAGCGGCGACGAGGGGTACAAGAAGGCGGAGGTCACCGGCGGCGGCGTCGCGCTCGGCGAAGTCGATCCGCGGACCATGGAGAGCCGGCGGCAGCGGGGGTTGTACATCTGCGGCGAGGTGCTCGACGCCTTCGGTCCGATCGGAGGCTACAACTTTCTCTGGGCGTGGGCGACCGGGCGCGCCGCGGGGATCGGTGCGGCGGCGGCCCGCGACGCCGGCGCTTGCGCGGCGGCCCGGCGCGACGGATAGTAGGAGAGTCACCGCGGCCGCCGACGACGCACGTCCTGCCTGACGCGCAATGCCGAACACTCCACTCCCCGCGCCCCCGCGCCCAGCGGGTTCATCGCGACTCCCGCCGACCGAGGAGGAGCGCGAACGCGTCGCGTCATTCCTCTCGGCGCGCTTCGCCGACGACGCGCTGTCGCTCGATGCGTTCGAGGAGCGCGTCGCCGCGGTGTACCGCGTGTCGACGATGGCGGAGCTGAATGCGCTGACGGCTGACCTCGCGCCGGCGGCACCGGCGGCGTCAGGGTCGCTCGCGCCGCGACGGACGGCGATGGACGACCGCTGGCCCGAGCACGGCCGGCGGTTCGCGATACTCGCCAACCTCGAGCATCACAGCATGGCGGTCGCCCCCCGCCACCTTGCGCTCTCGGCGGTGCTCGGCAACGTCGAGATCGACCTGCGTGACGCGAAGTTCGGGGGCGGCACGACGGAGATACACGTCCAGGCCCTGCTCGGGCACATCGCGGTCACGTTGCCCGCGGGGACGCGAGTCGAGCAGCAGGCGAGCGGGATTCTCGGCTCGATCGAGTGTCCGCCATCGCCCTGGTCGCGGGCACGTCGGGACGCGCCCCTCGTTCGCCTGACGGGGCGCGTCCTGCTCGGAGCGGTCGAGATCCGTTACGCCGAGCCGTCGGCGCGCGTCGATCGGGGCCTCGCCGGGCTGTTCCCACGGGTTGACAGGCCGCGCGGGCGCCGGTAACGGTTCAGTGTCCAACGATGGGGTGTAGGTCAACTGGCAGACCGCCTGGCTGTTAACCAGGAAGTTGCAGGTTCGAATCCTGCCGCCCCAGCTCGCGCGTAAGGCCTAACGGAACTGTTGTGCATGCAGAGTCGCCTCGTCACCCCGATCGGAGCACACGCATGGGCATCCTCCCGCCGAACGTGCATCGCATCCTCGATTATCTCGCGGTCATCGTCTTCGCGCTCGCGCCGTCGATGTTCCACCTCACGGGGAACACGAAGATGCTCGCCTACGCGCTCGCGGTGATCCATCTCGTCGTCACCCTCGCGACGCAGTTCCCCGGCTCGCCGCGCCGTCCCCTGCCCTTCAGCGCGCACGGGATCATCGAGCTGCTGGTCGGGCTCGCCCTGGTCTGCGTCCCGCTCGTTCGCCACTGGACCTTCGACGCGGGGAAGTTCTATCCGGCGATGGGAGTGGCGCTCCTCATCATCTGGGCGATCACGCGCTACCGCGACAGCTCGGTCCCGATCACCTCGGCGCCGGTCGCCTGAGCGTTAGGCACAGGGGAGCGGTGCGCACCGTCTTTCCGGCCTTCTGCACGGACGAGGCGGCCGAGTGGCTGCAGCGCCTCGACCCGTCGCGCGGGAAGGCGCCGATCGACCAGGCGCTGCGCGCCGTCGCCGAGTCGGCCGACCCGCGCGCGAGCGCGGGCCGGGCCGAAATCGCCCTCGTCGCGGCCGAGCTGGTCGCGGCGATGCATGGACACCCACACCCCGCGCTCCCCGCCCCCGGCCGCGCCTGGGTCGAGGCGCAAGGCGGCGTGCACGCCGTGCGCAGCGACGCCGACTTCGAAGCGCTGGTGATGGCGACCCGCGCGCTCGACCTCATCGTCACGAGCTCGCAGCTCTCCGACGCCCGCGACGAGGCAACGGCCGACGAGCGGTGGCGCGATGCGCTCGACGACCTCCGGATGCGCCTGGCGGAGGCCGGCGGGATGCCGCGCTCTCCACTCGCCTGAGGCTCGCGCGCGGAACTTCAGTCGGGTTTCGCGGGTTCATCGAGGAGAGCATCCCCCACCCGGAGAGCCACATGTTCCGCTTCGTCGCCCCAGTATCGATCGCACTGCTCGCCGGCGCGGCCATCACCCTGACGCAATCGGGCTCCGGCCCCGCGCCAGCGGTCGCGGTCCCCGCTCCGGCGATGGCCGCCGAGCTGCGCGCCGGTGCGCCGCTCGACACCGCGGTGTTTGCAGGCGGCTGCTTCTGGGGGATCGAAGCGGTATTCGAGCACGTTAGAGGAGTACGCTCAGCAGTGTCCGGATACGCTGGAGGCAAGACAACGTCACCCAGCTACGAAGACGTCAGCACGGGAAGCACCGGACACGCCGAATCGGTGCGCGTGGTCTACGACCCGGGGGTGCTATCCTACGGCCAGCTGCTGCAGGTTTTCTTCTCCGTTGCCCACGACCCGACGCAGCTCAACCGCCAGGGCCCGGACCACGGGACGCAATACCGCTCGGCGATCTTCTACCGCACCCCCGACCAGCAGCGCGCCGCCGAAGCGTACGTCCGGCAGCTGACCGCGGCGAAGACCTTCGCGAAGCCGATCGTGACGCAGATCGTCCCGCTGACGGCATTCTACCCGGCCGAGGAGTACCACCAGGACTACATCGTGCACCATCCGAACCAGCCGTACATCGTTTACAACGACGCTCCCAAGGTCGAGAACCTCTGGGTGCGATCCCCAGAGTTGTATCAGTAGGCCGGGCGACGAGTGACTGCGTCTGGGAGGCCTG
>DASSZC010000352.1:0-7741 GCA_035702925.1 Gemmatimonadaceae bacterium
CTGGCTTTCCTCGACCACCGGAACGCAGATCGCCCTCTCGAATTCGTCGTGCAGCGGCACGGTCATGCCCATCGTGTGATCGCGATCCTCGTGCCCTTTCCGACGGCGCTTTCGATCTCGAACTCGTTGACGAGCCGCTTCGCCCCGCCCAGCCCGAGCCCCAGCCCGCTGCCGGTGGTGAAGCCGTCGCGCATCGCCTCCTCGACGTTGGCGATCCCCGGCCCCTGGTCGGTGAAGATCACGCGCAGCCCGCGCCGCTTCTCCGCGCCGAGGACCTCGATCTCCGCGCTCCCGCCCCCACCGTAGGTCAGAGCGTTCCGCGCCAGCTCGCTCGCCGCGGTGACCATCTTCGTCTGGTCGACGAGGCTGAAGCGGAGCTCCGTCGCCCGCGCCCGCACGCGCTGCCTGACATGCACGACATCGGCCTCCTCGACGATCGGAACGACCTCCCGCTCAGCCATCGGTGCTCATCGGGTCGCCTAACGCTTCGCGGAGGAGCCGCATCCCGCGGTCGACGTTGAGCGCGGTCCGGATGCCGGGGAGCGACAGCCCGAGCTCCACCAGCGTGATCGCCACCGCCGGCCGCATCCCGACGACGACGGTCTCCGCGTCGAGGACGCGGGCCATCGCCGCGACGTTGGCGAGCATCCGGCCGATGAAGGAATCGACGAGGTCCACCGAGGAGATGTCGATCAGCACCCCCCGCGCGCCGGTCTGCGAGATCCGGTTCGTCAGGTCGTTCTGCAGGGTGTCGGCGAGACGGTCGTCCATGTCCACCTGGATCGTGACCAGGAGGAAATGGCCCATCTTGAGGATCGGGATCCGGTCCATGTGCGGCGCTACCGCGTCGCGCCCGATACCGACCGCCCGCTCTTCGAGAGGGCGAGGGCGAAGGCGTCGGCGAGCGTCGCCTTCGTCACGACCCCCTGCAGGTCGACGCCGAGGTGCACGATCGTCTGTGCGATCTGCGGGCGGATCCCGCTGATGATGCACTCCGTCCCCATCAGCCGGGCAGCGTTCACGGTCTTGATCAGGTGCTGCGCGACTAGCGTGTCGACGGTCGGCACCCCGGTGATGTCGATGATCGCGATCTCCGCCCCCGTCTCGACGATCCGCTCGAGCAGCGACTCCATCACGATCTGGGTCCGGCGGCTGTCGAGCGTCCCGATGAGGGGGAGCGCGAGGATCCCGTCCCACAGCTTCACCACCGGCGTCGACAGCTCGAGCATCTCGGCCTGCTGGCGCTGGATGATCTCGTCCCGCGTCCGCTGGGCGACCTCGGTGGTGTAGACCGCGAGGCGGTCGAGCAGCATCGTCGCCGTCCAGGTGTCCTCGCCGAGCGCCTCGGCGTCCGTCCCCGCCTGACGGCGAAGCAGCGCGAAGAGCGGCCGCTTCAGCGAGAGCACGAACAGCGCGGTCTCGCCGGGGGTCAGCCCCCCCTGTGCGCCGTCGCGCGAGACCCCGCTCAACACCGCGCGCGCCTGCTCCCACGCCGACCCCTCGATCGAGTCCGCCCCGCCGCTGGCGAGCCCCGTGCGCAGCGCGGCGATCAGCTGCGCGCTCTGGTCCCGGGCTTCCTTCTCGCCGAGCACGCGCATCGTGCGGGCCCCGCTCGAGGCCTGCTCCCGCAGCCAGGCCGTGAGAAGGTCGGCTTCGTGCTGCGCGAGCAGCGTGGAAAGATTCGTGTTCTGGGGCACGGCCGGAGCTCCGGTGAAGTCGGTGCGAAATGATCAGGCCCGAGCGGGGGAGAGGGCCGCTCGGGTCTGCGACGCCGCGTATTGCAACCGCCGCGCCGCGACGATGACGGAATTTGCCTGACGCGTCGCGAGCCCGGGGGTTGGCAAGCGGCGCCGTCACCAGCTATGTTCGCAGAACCTAACGGTCGGTGGCCACTGAAGATGACAGCGTTGTCATCCCACCGTTAGTCAGGCGCAGCTTGATTGCGCGTGAATTTGAAATTTGGTATTGACGTACGCGGAGCAAATGTAAGATTAGAGAAGCTTAATGTGCCACCGTCGCGGTCGGACCCCCCGCCGTGATGCCTTCCTCGCCCCATTCCCCCCTCGCCCAGTGCCTACCAGCAAGAGCACCCGCAAGCGCACCACCGCCGGCGGTTCCAGCCGTGGTGGCAGCCGCAAGACCGCGACGAAGTCGTCGTCGCGCAGCCGCACCGGTGGCGGAACGTCGCCGGCAAATCCGAGCTCGGGAATCAGCCGCATCGACCAGGAGTCGCGTCGCACCCACGGATATTTCGTGCGCCTCGGCTACAAGATGACGGACGGCGGTTCGCGGCCGACCGCGAGCGCCTATTTCGGCGACGCCTCGCACGGTGGCCGGAAGAAGGCGTGGGAAGCGGCCGAGGCGTGGCTCAAGAAGGCCCGCCGCTCGGTCGACAAGTAAGGCACCCGCAGCACCCGCAGCATCGAAGCCGCGGCCGGAGAGATCCCGGCCGCGGCTTCGCGTTCCGCCCCCTGCGGCGCTATCCGGATCTTTACAGCGCGGTCACTGGCGAGCTTCGGGCGCCGATGCAACTTTCCTGATGGGCCGCCGCCGGCGATCCCCGCGCTGCGCGCTCCTCACCTGCATCTTCCCGACATGCTTCGCCGTTCTTCACGCGCCACCATCGCGGCGCTGGCCGTCGCCGCCTGCGCCCCGGCACCGGTAGCCACCCCGACGCCGACCGCCGTCCCCGCCACTCGCGCCTCCGCCATCAGCGCCGCGGACCTGCGTGCCCGGCTCTATGCCTACGCCGATGACTCGATGCGTGGCCGTCAGGCGGGGACCATCGACAACATCCGCTCGACCGCGTGGCTCGCCGAGCAGGTGAGGCGCATCGGGCTGCAGCCCGCCGGCGACAACGGCACGTATTTCCAGAATGTCCCCCTCAGCCGCCGCGGGCTCCTCGCCAACGCGTCGCTCTCCGTGGATGGGACGCCCTACACGCTCTGGACCGACTTCGCCCCGATCGACCTCGGCGGCGAGACCCCATCCATCGACGGTGCCGGCACCGTCTTCGTCGGTCGTCTCACCGATACGGCGAGCATGGCGCCGTCATCCGCCGGGGCAGGGAAGATCGTGATCGTTCGCGCGGCGCCCGGGATGCCCATCTTCCTCGCCCACCAGCGCGTTGCTGCCCGCTACCCGAAGGCGGTCGCCGTTGCCTTCGGCAACCAGGACGCCATCGTCAGGCAGGTCGGACTCTACTTCGCCTCGGGCCAGGTCTCGCTGAAGCAGGAAGAAGCGTCGTCGGGACCGAAGCCCCTTCTCCTCATCCTCGGCAACCGCCTCACGGGCGCGCTGGTCCGCGGCGACCTCGAGACCCTTCCCGCCGGCACCCCCGGCAAGACGGTGCGTGGCACCCTCGGCTACGTCGAGACGGTCGCCCCCGCCCGCAACGTCGTCGCCATCCTCCCCGGTACCGATCCGGCCCTCCGCGGCCAGTACGTCGCGTTAGGCGCGCACAGCGACCATATCGGCGTCAACAAGCACGCCGTCGACCAGGACTCGCTCCGCGCCTTCAACCAGGCGCTGCACCGCCTCGGCGCCGCCGACCCGTTCAGCGACATCGACCCGGCGAAGCGGGCGACGATCCGCGTCAACGTCGACAGCCTGCACCGCATCCGCCCCGCGGTCATGGACTCGATCAACAACGGCGCCGATGACGATGGCTCCGGCTCGGTCGGCCTCCTCGCGATCGCCGAGGCGTGGAAGAACGCGCAGGGCGCCGACCGCCCGCGCCGCTCGGTCATCTTCGTCTGGCACACCGCCGAGGAGCTCGGCCTCTTCGGCTCCGAGTGGTTCACCGACCACCCGACGATCCCGCGCGACTCGATCGTCGCCCAGGTGAACATCGACATGATCGGTCGCGGCAGCGCGTCGGACATCGTCGGCGGCGGGCCGCGCTACGTCGAGCTGATCGGCCCCCGCCGCCTCTCGACCGAGTACGCGCGCCTCATCGAGCAGGTGAACGCCGCCGAGCCCGTGCCCTTCAACATCGACTACACCTTCGACGCCGACGGACACCCCGAGAACATCTACTGCCGCAGCGACCACGCGAACTACGCGCGCTACGGCATCCCGGTCGCCTTCTTCTCGACCGGCCAGCACAGCGACTACCACCAGGTCTCCGACGAGCCGCAGTACATCGACTACAACCACTACGCCGCGGTGGCCCGCTTCGTCTGGGACGTCGCCCGCACCGTCGCCAACCGCGACGCGCGCCTCGTGGTCGACAAGCCGAAGCCCGACCCGAAGGCCGAGTGCCGCCAGTGAGTCGCCGTCAGGCGGGAGATCGGCAGGTCCCTCATCCCCCGTCCCTCGTCACTTTCACACCTCACCGCCCACTACTCGCAGTTCGCTGTCCCCGACCTCAATGGAGAACCGCCGATGGCGAGATCGCCACTAGCACGTGCTGCATCCCCGATCGGGCGCCGGGTCATCCCCGCGCTCGCGCTGGCCGCACTCCTCGCCGCGCCGCTCGCGCCGCTCGCCGCGCAGAAGCCCGCCCCCCTCGCCCTCGACAGCTACGTCCTGCCTAACGGCCTGCAGGTCATCCTCGCCGAGGATCACACCGCGCCCGTCGTCGCCGTCGACGTCACCTATCACGTCGGGTCGCGCAACGAGTCGCCGGGGCGCACCGGTTTCGCCCACCTCTTCGAGCACATGATGTTCGAGGGCTCCGCCCACGTGAAGAAGGGCGAGCACATGGGGATGCTCGAGACCGCGGGGTCGGCCGGCTTCAACGGGAGCACGATCGAGGACCGCACGAACTACTTCGAGCCACTCCCCTCGAACCGGCTCAACCTCGGGCTCTGGCTCGAGGCCGATCGCATGCGCTCCCTCGACATCAGCGACGAGAAGTTCCACAACCAGCGCGAGGCGGTGAAGGAAGAGCGCCGCCTCCGTGTCGACAACCAGCCGTACACGAAGGTCATCTTCGAGGCAGGGTACAAGGCGATCGATTCGGCGACCTGCTACCCGTACTCGCATTCGATCATCGGCTCGATGGCCGACCTCGACGCGGCCACCACCGCCGACGTCCAGCAGTTCTTCAGGACTTTCTACGCCCCCAACAACGCGACGCTCGTCATCACCGGCGACTTCCAGCCCGCCGAGGCGAAGAAGCTGGTCGAGCAGTACTTCGGCGACATCCCGCGCGCCGCTCCGGCGCCGGTCGTCGGCTGCACGCCGAGCTTCAATGCCGGCGCGCGCCGCGAGCGTGTCCTCGACACGAAGGCGACGCTCCCCGCCGTGATCAAGTACTACACGATTCCGTCGTACGACAGCCCGGACTATCCCGCGCTCGAGCTGCTGGCGACGATCCTCGGCCGCGGCCAGAGCTCGCGCCTCAACCGCGCCCTCGCCCGCGAGCAGAAGGTCGCGCTCGCGACGCAGGTCTTCGTCAACCCCTTCGGCCCGCGCCGCGGTCCCGGACCCTTCGTCTTCCTCGCCGTCACCAACAACGGCGTCTCGGTCGACACCCTCGAAGCGAAGCTCACCGACCAGATCGCGCAGCTCGCCGCCACCGGCGTCAGCGACGACGAGCTGCTCAAGGCGAAGAACCTCTGGCGCGCGCAGGCGATCAACGAGCGCTCACGCGCGATGTCGCTGGCGCAGGCGATCCAGCGCGCCAACCTCTTCCTCGGCTCCGCCGACCGGCTCGATTCGGACTTCGATCGCTATGGCGCGGTGACCGCCGCCGACATCAAGCGCGTCGCGGCGACTTACCTCCGCCCGGACAACTCCTACACCTTCATCGACTCCGCGGAGCCCGCAAAGTGATGACCGTCCGCTCGCAAATCCCCGGCGATCGTCGGTGCCTTCGACGCCGCGCCCCGCTGCTGCTTGCCGCCGCGCTGGCCGCGGCACCCGTGGTCGCCGCTGCCCAGTTCCCGACCACTCCGCCCCCCGCCGCCCCGATCAGCCCCGCCCAGCTCCCGCCGACCCACGAGGCGACGCTGACTAACGGCGTGCACCTCCTGGTGGTCGAGAGCCACAAGCTCCCGGTCCTCTCGATCAACATGGCGTTCCGCGCCGGCGACTTCACCGACCCGACCGGCAAGGAAGGGCTCGCGTCGCTGACCGCGACGCTGCTCACCAAGGGCGCGGGCGCCCGCACCGCCGAGCAGATCAGCCAGACGATCGAGGGAGTCGGCGGCAGCATCGGGGCCGGCACCGACGATGACGTCTTCAGCGTCAGCGCCAACGGGATGTCTACCGACAAGGAGCTGATCTTCTCCCTCCTCGGCGACGTCGTCGCGCGTCCGGCCTTCGACCAGAAGGAAGTCGACCTCGCGAAGACGCAGCTGCTCTCCGCGCTGCGCCTCCAGAACTCGAACCCCGGGGCGATCGCCGCCCGGACCTTCAATCGCGCGCTCCACGGCTCGCTCCCCTATGGCAGGGCGGCGTCCCCGGCGAGCGTCCAGGCGATCACACGCGACGACATCGTCGCCTTCCACCGCGGCCGGGTGAAGCCGCGGGGCGCGCTCCTCGTCGTCGCCGGCGACATCGACCTCGCGACCGCGACGCGCCTCGCGACCGCCGCCTTCAAGGGATGGACCGGCGCGCCCGCCGCCGTTCCCGCCCTCGGCACCCCGAAGGCGCCGACGAAGACGAAGATCATCCTCGTCGATCGCCCGTCGTCGGTCCAGGCGAACATCCTCGTCGGTTATCCCTCGTTCACCGCGACCGATCCCCGCCGCTATCCGCTGACCGTCGCCAACCGCGTCCTCGGCGGCGGCGCGCACGCGCGGCTGTTCACGATCCTTCGCGAGCAGAAGAGCTGGACCTATGGATCGTACTCGGCGATCGCCAACGTCCGCGGCGTCGGTGACCTCACCGCCAACGTCGAGGCCCGCAACGAGGTCGCCGACTCGGCGCTCGTCGAGCTCCTCGCCCAGCTCTCGCGTCTCCGCACCGAGCCCGTTCCGGCCCAGGAGTTCGCCGACGCCAAGAACGCGATCACCGGCAGCTATCCGCTCGGTCTCGAGACCGCGCGCCAGCTCGCCCTCGCCCTCGCCAACGCCCGGCTGCTCGGGCTCCCGGCGAACTACGTCGCCACCTACCGCAACCGCATCGCCGCCGTCACCCCGGCCAGCGTCCAGGCAGTGGTCAAGCAGGTCGTCAGGCCTGACGCTGCACTGGTGGTCGTCGTCGGCGACGCCGGCGTCCTCCGCGACCGGCTGGCGAAGATCGCGCCGGTGACCGTCGTCGATCCCGAGGGCAACCCGGTCGCCCCGGTCGCCGCCGCCGGCAACTCGCCGGCTCCTTCGAAGGCGCCAGTCGCGATCGATGCGTCGAAGCTCGTCGCCGCCAGCGACAGCTCATCGATCCTCGTCCAGGGCAACCCCTTCGGCAGCGCCGTGAAGCAGGTCCAGCGCTCGGCCGACGCGATCAGCATCATCGAGCGGGCCGCGATCGGCCCGATGATGAGCCAGACCACCACGATCACGTTGACCCCGACAGGCGAGATGCGCTCGGTCGTGCAGACCGGCAGCGTGCAGGGGATCCCGACGAAGATCGAGGCGAACTACGCCAACGGTCGCGTAAAGGGAAACGCCACCACCGTCAGCCAGGCGGGCCCGAAGAGCGTCGCTTTCGACACGACCATCGCTCCCGGCACCGTCGACGAGAACGCCGTGAGCGCGATCGTCCCCGCGCTCCCCTGGTCGAAGACCGCCTCGTTCACACTCCCCGTCTTCGCCTCCGGCGAAGGCGTCGCCAGGACTTTCAAGTTGAAAGT